>CAUJFT010000450.1 GCA_963169475.1 Bacteroidota bacterium
CAGTTAGCAGTGTGGTAATTGCAACGACTGCCATTAATATTCCGGTCTCTCCGGTTTCTACTGCTTCGAGGATAGCCTCCCCCATTCCTCCTACATTAAAGAGTTTTTCGAGTACTATGCTCCCGCTTAATAAGCCAGGGAAAAGTGCTGCAGCACTTGTTATTAAAGGAGGTAAAATATTTTTTAGGGCATGAATGCCAATACGCTTTATGGGAGGAAGCCCCTTAGCGCAGGCAGTACGGATATAATCCGATGCTAATACTTGTTTCATTTTTATAGAAACTAAATAGCCAATGCTTAA
Source organism: Bacteroidota bacterium (assembly GCA_963169475.1). Taxonomy (GTDB): domain Bacteria; phylum Bacteroidota; class Bacteroidia; order J057; family J057; genus JAAFHL01. The sequence continues at coordinate 302 of CAUJFT010000450.1, forward strand.
GATGCCTCCTAAGCTGTATGCCAAGAGGGGGAGCGGGATTCTACGGTAAAAAGGCAGGGCTTCTGCTTGAAAATCGTAGGTAAAAATCAGGAGCGTATTTTGATTTGCCAGAAGAAAGATAAGAAAAATACCCAACATAAAAGAGGGTATCGCATTTAGCATAAGTCCAGCGATATTTCCTAACCGAACTAAAACATGACGCGGATACACCGCACCTATAATCCCAAAGAGGATTCCCCAAGTGTAAACCATACAGAAGGCTAATAAGCTGATTAATCCCGATTTTTGGATATGTCTGCTGAGTTTTGAGGGTATTGATTCTCTATTTTTATATGTTTTCCCCAAATCACCAGACATAAAGCAGGTCAGCCAATGATGATACTGATTCTTAAAGCCATAGAAGTTAATTTTCGGAATGTAGTTTTTGTATAAAAATTTATCTTCTTTTAGTAGATTAGCATGATTACGAATATTCAATACCCCATGAAATAGGTCAATGAATTTAGGGTTCTTCTTGATTAAAAATAGAATGGAATCTGTAGCTTGTGTTCGTAGGGTTTCGTCTAGCGTATAGGGCAATCCAGAAAGTTTTTCGCGAATAAAAGATAAAGTATCCGATTGTGGTTTATAGGCTTTTGCAATACTAAGTGTGTGAGCTATTACTTGAAAATAATCTTGTATCTTTTCCCAATCACCGTTTTGTGATAATAGTGCGGTAATTGTTTTTCGTTTATCCGGTTCTATAATTCGATAAAGGGTATCCGGTTCAGCGTATGCCGAAATTCCTATATAAAACAATGGTAGGTCTAATTTCCATTCTTTTGCAAGTAGTCTTGCTTCCGAAGATGAGGCAAATTCATAGAAACCAAGCCCTTCCTCGCTCCTTTCTGCAAACCATATCCGTAAAGGAGCGGTTCCGTCTTTTTTGCAAAATAAAAGTACCAAAACCGTAGTTGCCCAAAAGACCAAGATACCATATACTCCTCTTTTGAACCAATAGGCATAACGCATAAATAAACTACATAAATTAATGAGCCAAATATCGGGTTTTTTCAGATATTTTTAGACATCTGGAAGATAATAATTTGCAAAAAAGAAACCTTTTCGGAAGGTTTTTCGTAGAAGATACACTTTTACCAATAAGTTGAATCCATGAAAAATACCTTAAAAGAACAAGTGTTGCATAATATCCTTACTAATCGTAAGGCATATCATGAGTACTTTATTGAAGATGAATATGTTGCGGGAGTCGTATTGACAGGAACAGAAGTAAAGTCTCTTAGAGATGGTAAGGTAAACTTTATGGATGCCTTTTGTTTTGAAGAAAACGGAGAAATATTTGTAAAGAATATCCATATCAGTGAGTATTCTCATGGGACATATCTAAATCATGAACCTAACCGCCTTCGCAAATTATTACTTAAAAAAAAGGAAATTCGTAAAATCCGTAAGAAATTAGATGAAAAGGGATTTACGCTTATTCCACTACAGCTATTTTTTAGCAAAAAGAACTTGGTAAAATTACATATCGGGCTTGCTAAGGGGAAAAAACTATACGATAAACGGGAGGATTCTAAGGCAAAAGATGCAAAGCGAGAAATGGAGCGAAATATTAAATAAGCCGTTTAGGCTGCTTACCGTGTTCGGTTTATAGCCTACTTAATGCCACTTTACACTTGCTTTCAAGCCCATTCTGATAGAGGTAATCGTTGTAAGTAAGAGCTTTCTTATAATATTTTCGGGCTTCTTCGTTATTACCTTCCTTTTTGTACATTTCTCCTAAATAATAACAAGCATAAGGCTGCATATATAAGCTATTTCCAGGACTTGTTTCATTAAGAGAGGCAAGATAAGCGGTTTTGGCTGCATTAGGAAAATCCGCTTGTTGATAAACCCTTCCGTAACGGTAGTACATCTCGACTTTATTTTCCCTACTAAGGTTTGTTATCTCTGCCTTCAGTTTGTCTAAGATTAAGATACTTTCAGTGAAGTACCCACCATCATAGCGGTTACGGGCGCGGAAAAGCTGTTTGGTATGAGTACTTGGAGGGCTTTTAATAAAGCGTTTAGAGGTAGTTAGGGCATATTCGTCTTCATCAAAACCGGAGTTTTTTTGGTTTTGAAGTTGTATAAAGTAGTTTTTTGCAGTGGGGTAGTCTCCGTTGAGTAGATAAGACATTCCTGTCTTAAATAAAGCATCTCCAATGTATAGCTCTCCTTTTATCTTTTCGTTGAATTGGTCAAAAGATTTGATGGCTGCGGTATAGTTTTCCTTGTAAAAATAGGCTTTACCAAGCAGGTAATCCCAATAGGGAGTAAAAAAGACTTCGTCAGATTCGGCATATTGTTTTCTATTACGGAGGATTCCTATTGCTTTTTCATTTTCGTTCATACCCAAGTATCCCGAAGCAGTAAACAGTTCTAAAATCATACACTTTCCGATTCTTTTTTGTTCAAAATTAAGCCTTTCTATAGCCTCTTTGGGTTTTGAGACAAGGTTTTTTTCCGTAAAATATAAAATAATACTTGCCTCTGATTCTAGAATATCCCCCTCTGATACTGCCCGTTTCAGTTGTTTGTACCCCGACTCAAAGTTGCCTTTAAAGCCTAACATATTCATAAACCACTGATATTCTTTCGGTACATTTGAAAATACTACATTAAAAACTCCAGACATTTTAAGGTTAGTGGGAGAATCGGGAAAGCTCTTTTTGTTGGTTTGAATATACTGATTTGCCGCGCGGATATGCCAAGCGGCAGTTACATAATCCTGGGCAAGAAAGTCAATGACTGCACGCTTTGCATGTATTTCAGAAAGTAGAACATTTTTGTGTGGTTCATTGTCCGGCATAATTTCTATAGTGGCTAATACCATATTCCACTGATTCATAAATGTAGTTTTATGAGTGGGGTCTTGAGTCGCTACAAATTGATAAAATGAGACGTTTATTTGGTAAAATTCATTATAGGGACTCGATAAACTACTTGAAGCGACTATGGCTTCTTCCATTTTAAATTGGGTAATAAGATGTTCAACTTTATTTTGTTGTTGAGTAAACGCCCTATTCTTTAAAGGAAAAGCAAAAGTATTTTCAGCAATGAGTAAACACAAGAGGAGTAATACACGAACCATCACAAAAGCTGAGAGATAAGGTTTAACCATTAAATTACGAACATACAAAGAACTGCATATTCAGGGGACAAAGGTATAGTTTTTAGGACATGTATCCAAATTATTTTTTGTAATCACCGCCTTAGTATTACCCAAAAACTTCAACAATCATTTCATTTATTTAAGAGACCCAAAAAAATGCTGATAAGTAGTCAATAGGGATTAATTTATGTTATATATTATTTTAAACACCTAATTTTCATATACTTACAGTAATTTATACTTTATCATTCATCAATACTTATTACCGGATATTTGCTCTTAGTCCGTATCTATCAAACTCCAAAGCAGGTAATGGAATCCGAATCATATTAGCGGTTTGCAGAATGGTATTTAGTATTCCGGAACGGGTACGGATATTCGCAAGGTCTATATCAAAAGATAAAAAATATTTTCGATACTCTCTGTCATTAATTACGCTTCTGGGGTCATAGGGAGTAGTGGGGTCATTGGGGTTGTAGTAACGTCCAATCATACCACTCCCTCCGTACCCTACCGCAATATTTAGCCACCGCGGGTAATGGTCTTTGAAGTTGCCTTCCGGAAGAAAAGAGTGAACCCTAAAACTTAACCAATGAACCTGCCCGTTATAGTCTTTTAGTATAAATTCCTGAATGTTTTTGCCAAGCACGCTGCCATATTTGGCAACGGAATCCGAGCGGGTATAAATCGAAGGCATATAGCTATACTTCCGTTGGATTCTATATTCATTCCACAATGCTTGATTGAGCATAGCAAGAGAGCTTCACAGAGCATTTGCCCCTATATCGGTAAGGGAGGCTCCCCATTTTTTCCCAAATCCATCAAATACCTCAATGCTGGACATGGCAGCAAATCCCATCAACCCTCCTTGCCATATTGCTCTTTTTTTAGGCATACCAGACCATTTATACAAGTCAATCATAAAGCGCGAACCGTGATAGCCTCCGTACATGTGTCCTGCTTTATCTAATTGCTGCCACTCGTGCCAATCTTCAAAAAAATGAAACGCCCCCAAATCCTCTTTGGAGTACCACGCACTACTTAGATAGATACCGGCTGCGATATACCCTCCAACAGCGATACCCGTTACTGCTTTGTTTTTGGTTTTATTGAGGGTCGTATCGTTTAGAAAAATAGATTTGGGGTCTTTAAAGGGCTTACGATGATGAAAAGGGGTTGAGTGAGTTAAATGTTGAGCGGATAGTTGATATTTTATTATTAGTAACAAGGTTAATATAAGTAGGTTCTTGAGGCTCATATCCGATTTATTCGTTTTTATTTTAGTCTGCAAATTACGGGATAATTTATGGGAAAAGCAATCTTCAAAAAATGTTAATTTCATCTCAAAACATATATTACCCAGAAATAATTAGGCTAAAATATCGTGCTTCAACGCTATAACAACACTACGCAAGCAATCAACTCCACACAAAAACCTCTAACATAAATCATCATAAAGCACCCGAAAAATAATTTCTTAGGCCCACTTTTTTGCCTATCATCGCGCTCGTTTTTGGGACGGAAGGCAACGCCGGGTACCAAAGAATAAGAAAAGGTTTTGCATTTTTCCAAAAACTATAATTATAAGTATAAGTGGGTAAAAAAGAGTACAATATTTTTTATGCAAATACTTGATAATCAATAATATCATTCAGTTTTATCCTCTTAGTTTTTTACCGATAAGTACTTATCCTAAAAAATGGAATAAAAACACACATTTTATTATTCAGAAAAAAAAGCCGACAGCGAAAAACGTAGCCCCCCTTCATCCGTTGATATAGTACAAGCTCAAAAAGACAAAATTAGCCTACTTTTTGCTGCTCAATCGCGCTATTTATAGCACTACCAATTATCTTACAAATCCTGATAATCTTAATATTTTTAGAAAGTATTGTCATTAAAAAGAAACTACATTAGTTTTTTAAGTTTTTATATAAATATCAAACTCTTCGGCTTATTATCACAAATAATCCTTTTGAGCAGGTATAAAAATCAAAAAATTCACCACAAACAAGGGGCAAGCTAATTCATTTACAACATTTTAATTTTTGTCAATTTTATAGAAATTGTATTTTTAGAACTATCCTTTTGTAATTGAAAAAGAAAATCACTTTATTTTAATTTCCAATAAGTCCTGGTTTGAAATTAGTTTATGATATTATTTTTAGTTAAAAAATTGATAAACAATTATTTGTGAAGACTAAGAACTTATAATTAAAACCTAAGAACTACTCAATCCCAAAATCATATTATCGTCAAAAACATATCGAACAAGAAGTATTTCTATGTATCGGATATTCCGAGTTTTAAACAAGATGTTTTTTGAAGACGTATCATACTGCCTTAATCTTCTTCCTTTTTTTTCCTAATTCTGTCTAAATATTCTCAATCATATCTATCTCATTCATAAAATAGTGTAGAACAAACAAGTTTGTGAGTATCTTGTATTCTCCTACCTTAAAAATACGTATATTTGTAGTTATTTTCATTCATTAAAGGTGCGTATGAGAAAAATAATTATCCTTATCGTTTTAGTATGTACGATATTCCTTTCGGAGCAGGTGTTTTCGCAGCGGCTCTCAAAGGACAATATTGCCGAGTCCAAGATTATTGAGGGGAAAAAATATATGCAGCTTAAAAATTATAGTGTAGCGGAGCAGTGCTTTGAGTTTGCGGCAATGCGTCCTATAAACACCGCTACCACTACGGCAATATATCTATCCGGGCTTGCGGCTTGGTATCAAAAAAACACTACAAACGCCTATTACCGCTTTCATCAACTCATTATCCAATACCCTCAATCAAAATATGTACATGATGCAATGTACCATCTTGCAATTCAGCAACTTGTAGCTAAAGAAAATCGTCAGCATCTTGACGGAATACGGCTACTTTATAAACTTCGAGATGGCATTTCGGCGGGGGTCTCCCCTATTCTTTCCTTAGATGCTGCTAATCAACTTAAATCTTTTTTATTTGGAAATGCAGAAGCAGAAACCCTTATTCTCTACTATGCGGAAGCGAAACCCTTGTATCAGAAGGAACTAACAGAAGCGATATGCTATCAGCTTACCAAAACTAATAGACAACAAGAAGGAAAGCGTTTTTATACCGAATACTTAAATAGTGGCGGAAATCAGTCTGTCTTTGTGGAGCAGCTACTCAACAAACCTGCCATTCAAGGCTACAATAAACCCGCTATTGAATCGGGAGTAAAGAAAATAGGATTAATGTTGCCGTTTTTTTCGTCTGCCTTTGAACCTGATACGTTGAACTTCATACCGGCTCAAAGTCGGGCAGCACTCTCCCTGTACGAAGGGATTGAAGAAGCCCTTGAAGAATCTGAAAGTGAGTTGAATAGCCGCTATATCCTCAAAGTATGGGATACAAATCGCGACCCTATTACGGTACAAGCACAACTCACAGAAATGGAAGCATTTCAGCCAGATGTAATTATCGGGGAGATTTACAACAAACAATCAAGGGTTATCGCTGATTGGGCAGAAGCACGGGGTATTCCGCAGATTATTCCGCTTAGCCCGGCTAAAAGCCTGATTGAAAACCGTAAAGAGGTATTTCTTATGAATCCCTCCACGGTTACTCATGGTAGAAAGTTAGCAGAGTTTGTGTTTAGAGACCAAGGGGTGAGAGATGCCGTTGTTTGGACAGACGGGAAAAGCGCGACGAATGACATCGCAAATGCCTTTGCCTATCAGCTCAAAATTATGGGAGGAAGTGCCACTATCCTTACCGTAGATTCCGTATTTAACAATAATGTAATTTCAATGGTAAATCAAAATAAATCCTTAATGTCGGAAGCCCAAGCCATTTATATTCCTATTGGTAATGAAGAAATTTTAGGGCTGCTATTAGGCGTTCTTGATGCTCAAAAATGGAAACCCAAAATTCTGACCGCTCCAGATATTCAGCATTTTGAACACATTGAAACGGAACTTAAACAAAGGTTACGGGTTATCTTTACCCAAAATTATTTTGTAGAAGAAAATTCCCAAGGGTATGAAACGTATTTAAACCAGCATTTATTAAGACTAAATTCACCCCCTGACGAGTATCATATACGGGGATATGACTTGGGGATATATTTGCTTTCTGTATTAGAATATAATCAATCTGGTAGAGTAGATTTAAGCCAAAAAATAAGAGACTTTCTTCCTATTAGAGGATTAGGAAACGCTTTTCATTTTGACAGGGAGCAAGATAACCAATCTATTTTTATTCTTCAATATCAACAAGAAGGTGTCGTAAAATTAAAATAAGCCGTTTTTTTCTACGTTAAATAGAGATAAAAAAATTGATGATACATTTTTAAAAATTACAAATATTTATGAAAATATATATTACTTTTTTGTTGATACTCTCTTTGTTTATTACACTTGGGCATTCACAAGACAAGCCTATGCCCGCTAAGGCATTTAAATTCACTCCTCCTAAATCTGCTCGTGGGGAGAAAGAAAACACCAAAGAGAATAAAGCCATGAAAGCCAAAAGTATCCGGCAGGCATCTGACCTTACAGAGGAAGAAGATGTCGCCCCTCAATCAAGGGGGATTAGACGGGTGGGAGTGGCATCTAATGTTCCCCGAACAAATGAGGCAGTAAAGAAGGGAGGCACTCATAATCCGGAATATAACCCTAATCTTAAAGGCTCCTCCCCCATAAAAGAAGCCTCTCCCGCTAAACCACGCAAAATCACTACGATTCAAGAAGCACCAAAAAATGAAAAAACTGCTTCAAAAACTAAAACTACCTCTTCGTCAGAAGATAAATAGTCTTATTATAAAGCTAGGGCTTTGCATAATGCTTCGAATCGTGTCTTCACCTTGTTGGGGGTAGGAAAGTCTTCCCAAAGATACCCCATCACCGCGGCTCCAGTAAAGCCGAGTGCTTTGACAGATATAATATTTTCCGGACTGATGCCGCCCAAAGCCCAAACAGAAGTTTGAGGTTTCGTCTTTGAATTTAAAAAATCGTAGAGGTCTTTCTGGCTTACTATCGGGTGATATCCTTTTTTAGAGATGCTTTTAAATACCGGGCTAAACAAAAGATAATCATACTTACCTTCTGCACTCAGTATCTCATCAAGTTGATGCACCGCTTTAGAGGTATAGTATTTTGCCCTCCCTATCTCTTCCATAAATTGCCCGGACCCAAAATGTACCCCCTTAAGTCCGTATTTTTCTGCCAACGAATGGTGATGATGTATCATAATTTTGGAATAAAATTTGGGGTGAATTTTCTGGAGTAGCAATTCTATATCTAATAGCTTATCATGGGGTTTACGAAGGTGAAAGGCGTATATATCGGGAGACTGTAACAGATAATTCAGGATTTCTGTTTCGTTTTGGAGGGAAAACGGAGAGGATATGAGGATAAGTTTCATACTAATTTAATACAGATAATACAACCAAAGCCCTTGTTCATTCGTTTAGTGTGCGGATAAAATTATAAAAAATTTCTAAACCTATATAATTTCGATTCAATGAAAAAGGGACTTTTACTAATTGCAATTCTGTTTGTAGGGGTAGCCGCAGTTTATAGTCAGTTTAATATGACTACCATTGGCACTCCTGTTATGGAAGACTTTCAGAGCTTCGACGCTTCGGGTTGCTCCCCCACTCCTAGTGCCGGTCAGTTAGATACTAAGGCTTTTGCGTTTTATGGGTTCACTACAGGTAATCCTGCTGTACCTAACGATTTGCCCTTTAGTGATACTGCATTCGCCGGCGACTATGCTAGAGGTTTCCGCACTGCCCCTGTTACCATTGCGGGTTTATATTGCCACTACGACTCCGCTACGACCGAAAGAATGATGTGGGTTCAGCCAACAGGCTCCGATTTTACGCCTGGTGAGTTGTGGATTCGTGCTTGTAATCAGACAGGGGTTACGCTTACAGACGTAGAATTTGGTTTTGATATGAGCTATTTCAATGACGGACCTCGTTCTCAATCCTTAGTTTTAGAATACTCTTCGGATAGTGTAAATTTTATTACCCTTGCTTCTGATACCACATTAGGAGCTGCAGACGGGCTTATGTATTCTTCTCCTATACTCTTTAATGTATCAGGACTAAGTCTTGCAGATGGACAATGTATGTTTTTCCGTTTGGTTTCAGATGATTTTTCAGGAGCGGGTGCAAGAGATGAATTAGGGATTGACAATATTATGGTAACGGCAATGCCGGTTTCTTCTACGCCCGTTGTTAGTTTGGGTATTTCGGCTACTACACTTGCAGAAAGTGCTGGAAGTTATGGCTACTATGTAAACATTTCTACCCCGGGCAATTGTCAAGTGGACCTTAGTATTTCAGGAACTGCGACCCAAGGCGTGGACTATAACCTTATCGGAGGAACAACAATTACGCTTGACTCCATAAATCTATCAGTACTTAGTGGGGTAGATATTATTGACGACCTCTTGGCAGAAACAACTGAAGATATTGTTATTACATTATCTAACCCCGTAGGATGTACGATTGGCTCTCCCGCAGTAGCGGTGATTTCTATTATAGACAACGATAGTCAGCCCACCTCTGATATTTCTTTCCCCGTAGCAACGGCTAATGTCGGAGAAGGGATTGGTAACGCGGTGATGACCATTAATCAAACGGTGGCACTGCCCTGTTCGGTAGAAGTAGCCTTAAATTCGGGGACTGCTTCAAATCCTCAAGATTTTGTTTTTTCAAATCCTACTCTTGTGGTATTTGACGGAATAACCCCTTCACAAACTATCACTATTCCTGTGATTGATGATGCACTTACCGAAGGTACAGAAACCGCCGATTTTGTTTTACAAAATGTAAGTGGTGCGGGCTGCTCCTTAACTGCAAATAATTTCCTTACGGTTTTTATTGAAGATAATGATTTTCCTCTTTATCCCATAGGATTAGTTACTACTCAAGACGCGAATGGCACTCCCGATTCGGTAGATGTAGTCTGTCGTTTGACGGGAGTAGTGCATGGTATCAACTATCGCGCAAGTAATAACGGACTTCAGTTTGTAATAAAAGATTCTACCGGAACGATTTGGACATTTAACAATAATCAAAATTTTGGCTATACGGTAACCGAAGGGGATAGAGTGGGAATACTTGGACAGATTCTTTCATTTAACGGGCTTACGCAAATAAGAATTGATACGATGGTAAAATTAGGGGGAAACCAATCTCTGATGGGCGCGCTTCCCGTTACTAGCTTTGTAGAAGCCAATGAGGCAGATTTGGTTAAAATTGAGATGGTGAAGTTAGTGAATCCTACTCAATGGACAGGTACAGGTAGCGGATTTAATGTGAGAGTAACCAATAATGTAGATACATTTGTTGTCAGGATTGATAATGATGCAAATCTTTATTCTATGCCGGCTCCTTCTTGTGAGTGGATGAATATTACAGGACTTTTATCCCAATTTGATGCGTCAAGCCCGTATTCTTCGGGCTATCAGCTTCAACCAAGAAGCGATTTTGATATTGATTGTCTTTTAAGTCCTACGGTCTCTTTCGCAAATGTGCGAGATACACTTCCTGAAAATACAGGAACGGTAACTGTTTACGTTAATATTTCCAATGCTAATCCCGATGCTACAGAGGTAACCGTTACAGCAACGGGAACAGCAACCGGGGGCGGAACAGATTACACCCTTGCTGCTACGACCGTTTCTTTCCCCGGAAATTCTGTTACCGCCCTTCCCGTTACCATTAATGTAACTGATGATGCCTTGGTAGAAGGGTACGAAACGGTTATTCTCACACTCACAAACCCCACTAATAGTGCGACTGTCTCCGGTTCGGCTTATACGCTTGTGATTGAGGATAATGACGGAGTCGGGATTAATCCTGCTTTGGATAAAAACGCAGTAAGACTATTTCCTAACCCCGGAAATGCTTCTTTCTCTGTAAAAACAAGTCATATCCTCAACGAAGTAATAGTAACTTCTATATTGGGTAAAGAAATTATTAAAACTACTCAATCGGAAATTAATATGAGCTACTTGCCCGCAGGTATCTACTTTATTCAGGTAAATACAGAAAGCGGAACTTGGAATGGTAGATGGATTAAAGAATAAAAAAGGAAGTTAATCCGAAAACGTAACGCAAAAGCCCATTTTTATAAAAATGGGCTTTTGCGTTACGTTTAAACCCATAAATTCGTTATCTTTGGGTAAGAGAATACTAACAGAAAACAATACACTGGTAGGAACACCCCTACAACTTTCAGACGAACGACACGGGAAAGTAGGAAAAGTATATATTCACACTACCCTTGACAATACTATTACTTATGGACTTCAGAAAAAAATGGTAGAAAGAATACCGGTTGATAAAACTTTTGAACTGACGGCAAGCCACTCCCCGTTTCTTTCACAACCCCAAAAACTTGCAGATATTCTGCTGCAACTATAATGTTCCAATGCCTGATTGTATCCCGTAATTTTGATAAAATATATGGTGGTGTCACAAGCAAAATGGCATGTTTTGTAATTAATTGATTATCAATTAATATACCCAACTTTATGACACCACTCTTACGGCTATTACCTTTGTGGGGTAAGAATAATTTTATCTCGTTAAGGTTCATATCTGCTCTTACCGATAAAAAACACGTAGGCATTGGCTAGCGCATCATCAATAAACCTAAACTCAAAATGATGATTACCTTAAGCGCGGAAAAAAGCCTTGCGTACAAACTTAGTTGGGAAAATCATTTTACATATAAAGAATAGGTAAATTCTCAATCCTATCAAGACAAAAGATATTTTTATCTTAATCGGCATAGGATTAGACATAATAGCGCAAAATAATGAGTTAAAAAATCATAGCCGCAGTATAGGCATTGCATTCTAGCGTCCTATACTACGGCTCCAATGGGTGTATTGATTTTCTGCTATTTAATGCAGATTACCCAATCGCAGCACTTAAATCCGCAATTAAATCATCGGCATCTTCTATACCCACAGAAAGCCGTATTAAGGTGTCTGCCAATCCGGCTTTTAGTCTTTCTTCTTTGGGGATAGATGCGTGGGTCATCGTTGCAGGGTGTCCAATAAGAGACTCTACTCCGCCAAGGCTTTCTGCAAGGGAAAATAAATGAGTACCAGTTAATACTTTGAGAGCAGCTTCTATGCTATCATTTTTGAGGGTAAATGACAACATTCCGCCAAAGTCTTTCATTTGTTTCTTTGCTACCTCGTGATTAAGATGGGTGGACAATCCCGGATAATAAACCTTATCCACTTTTGGGTGATTTGCTAAAAATGCTGCTATTTTTGCTCCATTTTCGCAATGCTGACGCATACGAACATGAAGAGTTTTTATTCCTCTCAATACCAAAAAGCAATCTTGGGGACCCGGTACGCCTCCACAAGAATTTTGAATAAACTTCAAATCATTATTGAGTGTTTCTTCATTGGTAATCAAAGCCCCCATGACTACATCAGAATGACCTGCCATATATTTTGTGAGGGAGTGTAGCACGATAGATGCACCCATGTCTAATGGGTTTTGGAGGTAGGGCGAAGCAAATGTATTATCCACTACGGTAAGCAAGTTATTTTCTTTTCCGATTGTGGTTACGGCTTCTATATCCACGATTTTCATCAAGGGGTTCGTGGGAGTTTCTACCCATAACATACGAGTAGCGGGCGTTACGGCAGATTTTATATCTTCGATATTTCCCATATCTACAAATCGAAATACAATCCCATATTTTGCAAAGACTTTTGTGAAGATTCGGTAAGTGCCGCCGTATAGGTCGTTGGTTGCGATAACCTCATCTCCAGGTTGCAATAGCTTTACTACAGCATCTGTGGCAGCCATTCCGGAGGCAAAGCAAAGCCCGTATTTTCCATTTTCTAATGCAGCAATTGCATCTTGGAGTGCGTCCCTAGTAGGGTTTTGGGTTCGGGCATATTCGTATCCTTTGTGGTCACCGGGTGCCGCCTGAACGTAAGTGGAAGTTTGATAAATCGGGGTCATAATCGCTCCCGTTACAGGGCATGGCTTAACCCCTGCATGTACTACTTTTGTTGAAAATTTCATATTGAATTATGATTGAGTGATACAATTAATTTTAGAAGTTGGTAATCAGAGTGGGTTAGGGTTTTTCTATTTTTTTTCTTGCTATCCCCTCTCCAAATCGAAGAATTAGCACTTCAGTAGTAAGGGCAAGTAGTAAAATAACAATGAACCATTTCCATAAAGGAGTGCCTTCTTTTTCTATTTGAATGGATTGAGTTACCGCTGCAGGTTCAGGATTAAGCACCTTAATAATCCCTAGTCCTTTTTGGGTAAGGAGTGTTTCGAGCGCGTCTTTATTGGCAAAATCTAATTTAGATTCGGTATCGGCGACGTTGAAGGATATTTTACCCAACTCTTCCTCATTTTGTACAATGCCATAATTTCCTTGCTTAATGTCAAGGTTATCAAAATTAAGTACTGTCGCCTCGTTTTGTGCATATTGTTCCGGGATATACTCTTGATTTGCTTGTCCTTTTAGTTTAATCATATCTTGTTTGGTAGTCCTTACCGGAATGGGTTCATATTTACCCAGCTCTTGATTAGGAGCTTCGCCGGTTGTGCGGCTAATCCTCTGCGTAGCCCTGTACATAATGGGGGTAAATAACGTTTTTACATGAAGGTCAGTCCATGCATCGCCAGGGAAAGTAGTCCATAGCATAAACGCTCCATTTCCTACCTGACTTTGTAACAATATAGGATATTGATTTTCAAGGCTTAATATTTTAGATTGAATCGAGCCGTTATTGAGTGTAAGCGGATAGTAACGATAAATTGCTGGCGCATCTAATGTACGACTTTTTTGGCTCTGCGCAAAGACACCGTCAAATACGGGGTGCTGCAAGTCTGCTACGGAGGCTTTAATCCCTGATTGACTGCTACTAAGTTCAGAAAACTTACCTATATTAATGGATTGTAAAAAAGTATTGACGTTGGTAAGGTTCATATTTTCTCCTGGGAAAAACATCACTCCTCCCCCCTCATTAAGATAGGTTTTTAATTTTTCGGAAAGCCCTGAGCTAATATCGCTGACCCCTACCATAATAACCGATTTATAGTCATTTAGCTGAACACCGGAGATGGCTTTGTCGCTGATAAAAGAGGGAGTAAATTGGGTAAATAAGTCTTGGTACAAAATGTGTACCCCTTGAGAACGGTTACCCTCTACGACTAAGACAGGTTCTTTGTCCGGGACAAAAAAGGAGAAGTATCGTTCGTTATCAAATACAATGGGGTTATCTTCTATTTCAATAAATCCAGACTGCCACCCACTTTCGGTGGGGGTAAAGGTAAGCGAAACTTCTTGACTTGATTTTTCCGGAATAGTTTGGGTAGCGATTGCCACAACCTTTTCTCCTACATGTATCCGGATTCCTAAATCCTTTACTTCTTTTTCTCCATCATTGACTACCGTAAAAGAAAACTGAACCGGTTTATTTTTCTCAATAATTTGGGAATTTAGCTTGTGTGAGCTAAGATAGAGGTTGGTTTGAGGTCTGGTAGCAAGCGGGATAAATTTTATCAAAGTAGCGGAGTCCAAAGAAAGTTTTATGAGTTGGGTATCTGCCAAAACAGTAGATTTCTGGAAATCACTCAAAAAATATATTTCTTTAATGATATTGTTGGAACGCTCAAAAAGTTTGTCTAATCCGTTAAGAATGGTATTTTGAGTGGTTACTTTTTGTTGGATTTTCAATTTTTGAAGGTCTTCTAATACTTGTTCTTTTTCAGAAAAATTGACATTCATTCGAATACTCGAAGAGGGTAAAAGCAAAAATTCATCTTGTTGGGTATAGGTATTGATAATGCTTTTGGCAAGGGAGCCAGCTTGGAGGAAATATGCTCCTTTTTCATTTCCGGCTTCCATGCTGGCAGAGTTATCAATAATAATTGCTACGGAGCGATTTCCTCTTAACATCTTATTGTCTTTCGATACCCATACAGGGTGTGCAAATGCGAGAACCGCTGCGGCTACTGCAATACAGCGGGCAATCAATAGTAGCCATTGTTTTAGCTTTATTTTCCGTACAACGTTTTTCTGCACTTCCTTTACGAATGCTACGTTGCTGAACAATACCTGACGGGGACGTTGCAGGTTAAAAAAGTGTATGATAATCGGCACCGCCAATGCCAGTAAGCCCCATAAAACAGAAGGATTTAAAAAACTCATCCGAAATTATTGCTTTCAGTTTGACAAAAACCTACAAATACAGATAAAAACTTAGTACTGATTATCTGTAAAACCAAGCCCTTTGTTCGTAAAACCACAAATAAAGTTTTGGTTTTGTTCTAAAAAGCCCGCAAATATACGTACATTAAATTAAGAAATTACAGATATTTGTAAATTTTCATACATTTGTGAGGTTTTGTCTTAAGGTGGGTTCTAAAAATTATTTTTAGATTTTTTACTTGAACGCAAATTGTCTTCCTTTATCATTTTGTTTTCTTCACGGGTATTGCGTTGGCGTAGAGCTACGGTAAAACTGACATCTATCCCCCATAATTTTAATACATTTACCCCCTCATTTATTACCTGATTCCACAAAAAGTTGAAACTTTTTCTCTACTTTTGTCTTTTTATGATAAATAATTACAAAAACACACCTACATTTGTAGCGATTCTAAAAAAACGATATGCCTGATATAATAGATTTACCTGTTATTTATCTCACTTTTGCCAATGAGCAACGGGGCAGCCCCAACATGTTTCTTAG
>CAUJFT010000451.1 GCA_963169475.1 Bacteroidota bacterium
AAAATAATATCATAAACTAATTTCAAACCAGTACTTAGCATTTAGCATTATGTAAAAAAGAGGCTAGCCCTTTTTGGGCAGCCTCTTTTTCGGTTCTAGTATAGAAAAAGTATTTATCCTAAGGTTTGAAGGCTCTCTCTAAGAGAATTGAGTTTTTGTTCTGTATCGGTTTTCTTTTTTAGCTCATTTTCAACCACTTCGGGCTTGGCATTTGCCACAAAGCGTTCGTTGCCGAGCTTCTTCATTACGCTTTCCATAAATCCTTCTAAGTATTCGATTTCGCTCCTTATTTTCTCTTTTTCAGCCTCTATATCCATATTTGTAAGCGGAATAAAAAACTCATGTGTGCCTACCATAAAACTACCTGCTCCGGTAATTTTTTCGTGAGTAAACCGAATTTCGGAAGTATTGAGGAACTTATGTAGCAAACTTAGATGATTTTCAAAGAGGGAGGTATCTTCTGTTTTGATAAACAATCCGATGCTTTCTTTTGGAGGAATCTGTTTTGAGGCGCGAAATGCCCTAACCGCTACGATTGTTTGCTGTATCCAATTCATTTCGGCAAGCAAAGCATTGTTTACCATAGAAATATCGCCGTCCGGATAGTTTTCGGTACAAATAGAAGCACCATTTCTTTCACTTAGATTCTGATAGATTTCTTCGGTGATAAAGGGCATAAAGGGGTGAAGAAGCTTCATCAAGGTTTCAAATAATATTAAGGTTGCCTCATAGGTTTCCTTTGAGATAGGGTTTCCAAAAGGAGGTTTTATCATTTCAAGATAAGCCGAACAAAAATCGTCCCAAATCAATTTGTAAATCGTCATCAGAATTTCGGACAAACGAAACTGTCCATACAGTTTTGTTACCTCAACCGCCACTTCATTCAGACGCGATTCAAACCATTTAACGGCGTTTTTTTCCACTTCATTTGCAGATGAATCCGCAATTTCCCACCCCTTTACAAGCCGGAATGCGTTCCATATTTTATTGGCAAAATTACGTCCTTGAGCGACAAGCTCATCATCATATAGAATATCATTCCCGGCAGGAGAGCAAAGCAGCATTCCCATTCTTACGCCATCTGCCCCATAATCTTCTATTAATTTGAGGGCATCTGGAGAATTTCCTAATGATTTTGACATTTTACGGCGGAGTTTATCCCTCACAATTCCGGTAAGATAAACATTATCAAAAGGTTTTTTATCTGTATATTCATACCCGGCAATAATCATACGTGCCACCCAGAAAAACAAGATTTCGGGAGCGGTAACAAGGTCATTGGTAGGATAATAATAGTTAAACTCCTCATTATCGGGTTGTGAAAGTCCCTTAAATACCTCAATAGGCCAAAGCCAACTTGAAGCCCATGTATCTAATACATCTTCCTCTTGAACCAGCATTTCGGGTGTAACCCATTCTTTCTCATTTTGTCCTACATTCAATTTTGTAGCGGCTTCTGCCGGCGTTATTGCAGCGGTTACTCTACCGTCCGGAGCGTACCAAGCCGGTATCCTTTGTCCCCACCATAGTTGCCGAGACAAGCACCAATCTTTTACGTTCTCCATCCAATGACGATAAGTATTGACAAAATTGCCGGGAATCAAATTTACTGACCCGTCCAAAACTGCTTCCAAAGCCGGCTTACAGATTTCCTTCATACTCAAAAACCACTGCATAGAGAGCTTAGGTTCGATTACCTCTCCCGTTCTTTCAGAGAATCCTACAGAGTGAGTATATTCCTCGTACTTGACTAATAAATCTTCGTCTTTAAGTAGTTGTACCACTTTTTTTCGGGCTTCTGTCCTATCTAAACCCGTACAGATTTCCGATTTCTCGTTTAGTAATCCATCAAAATCTATAATATCAATTACCGGAAGTCCAAATTTCAGCCCAATTTCATAATCATTTTTGTCATGGGCAGGGGTTATTTTCAGACACCCTGTACCAAATTCTCTATCTACATATTCATCTGCAATGATAGGAATCACACGATTTACCAAAGGAACTATTATATTTTTGCCTTGGTAGTGCTTAAAGCGTTCATCTTCGGGGTGAATTGCTACTGCGGTATCCGCCATAATTGTTTCTGGGCGGGTAGTTGCTATGGTGAGGAAATCCTCACTATCTTCGATAAAGTATTTTACAAAATAGAGTTTATCTTTTACTTCATGGTAAATTACTTCTTCGTCCGAAACAGCGGTCATTGCTTTGCAGTCCCAATTTACCATTCTAAGCCCGCGGTAGATGTGTCCTTTGTCAAATAAATCTACAAACACCGCTACCACTGCCTGGTAATAGTGGTCGTCCATAGTAAAGGTAGTCCTATCCCAATCACAACTTGCTCCTAATTTTCGGAGTTGTTGAAGGATAATTCCTCCATATTTTTCTTTCCATAGAAAAGCATGACGCAAAAATTCTTCCCTACCGATTTCGGACTTTTTGATACCCTTTTCTCTCAACATCTGTACGACCTTAGCCTCCGTAGCGATAGAGGCGTGGTCTGTACCCGGAACCCAACAAGCATTGTATCCCTGCATTCTTTTTCTCCGAATCAATACATCTTGAATCGTATTATTGAGCATGTGTCCCATGTGTAATACTCCCGTTACATTAGGGGGTGGAATTACAACCGTGTAAGGTTTACGGGAATCAGGGACGGATTTAAACAATTGTTTTTCCATCCAGAACTGATACCATTTAGCTTCGATTTCGGCAGGAGTGTATTTACTATTAAGCATAGAAAAAATTATCTATTTTACTTTTATTTGATGTTCGGATAAGAAACTTCTTTTGGTGGAATGAGATAGTGTATATAAGAGGGGGCTTGCAAAAAATGATTAACAAACCCCTCTATTCTCAAAATCATCAACCCTATTAATTTTGTAACATTGGTTAATCTTCGTATGTAAAACAAAAGCCTCCCGGAAGACTTTCATACTCCAGGAGGCTTTGGGGGGTTAAAGCGATTAGGGGAAATTAAGGTTCTCGCCAATATACTTTACCTGCGCCAAATTCTTCTAGAGAAACCTGAGTGGTTTTAGGTTTACGCTCATACAATTTAGAAATATCTTCTTGCTCTTTATTTTCACCCACTTCTTCAAGATTGTCATAAGAAGGAGCAAACTCCGATAGGCGGCGACTCAATTCTTCTTTTAACTCTACGGTAAGTTGGTTAGAGCGTTTACCCATGATAACCAACGCCTTATAAATATTTCCATTGCTCATTTGTGCATACTTATACACATCTATAGGAACAAAATTATTTTCTTTCATTATTTATTTTTGGTTTGAGGGTGCAAATATAAACAAATTTTGTATTTATGCCAAATTATTTTTCGCTCTTAGAGGATTTATCCAACCCGCGCCTTGCTTGCTCATATAGATTTTCGGCTTCTTTTTTATAGCCACTCTTGGGAAAACGGTCCACGAACTTCTCATAAAACTCCAATACATCTTTGTATCGGTTTATTTTTTTGGTTTCGATACTTTGATTTGCTAATTCAAGAGCAGACTTTACTACGAGGAACTCCGCTTCTTCTCTATATTTTGAGTCCGGGAAGGATTGAGAAAAGGTTTGGAGGGCATATACTGCCGCTTTGTAGTTTGAGATATTAAAATATAATTTGGCTTGATTAAAGTCCTTTGTGGCTTTTCTTTCTCTCAACTCTGTAAGCAAACGGGAAGCCTCCCCTGCCCTAGCAGATTTGGGGTAAGTATTCAAAAAGTTTTGAAGAGACTCCATCGCTTTATTGGTATAGCTTTGGTCTAGAACGGCTGGGTCTGAATTTAGATAAAAACAATAAGATTCCATAAATAAGGCATCTTCTGCATGTTTTCCATAGGGATATGAGCGCAAAAATTGGTCATAATAATAAGATGCCATTACATATTCCTTTAATTGGAATTTTGCAAATGCCATGTCTCTCATCATTTCTTCACCCCTGGGAGTGGTTTTCATGATCCCTATTAGTTCCTCCATGAGGATTGATGCCTTATCCCAATCTTTGCGCTTAAAAAAATAAGCGGCGGCAGAATCTTTTTGGGTAATTGTTCCTCTTTTAGCGTAGCGATTCATTACTCTTAACTCCTTAGAGCAAGACATGGTACCGAATAATATTCCAATAAAGATACCATATAAGAGAATTTGTTTTAAACTGATTTTCATTATTTTAGCTTAAAAAAACATTAGATTTGTTAATCATTTCCTACAATACTATTTTCAATCGGCAGGCAAATTTCGTAATTTTTTCCGGATTTAGCATTAAGCTGGTCGGCGATTAGCCAAGGGTTTAGGTATTTAAGTGTCTCGTAATTTGTCCCGCATTCTTGTGCAAAAGACTTCAAATCTGGAATAGAATAATTTACGACTTCTTTCCTGGTTTTTATCTTGTATTTTTCTGGCATGTTTCGCGTCTCGAATCCCATTCTACGCGGATATTCCATAATATACTTTAAGGTAACAATCCTAAAAAGATATTGGGCAGTTTCGGGATTGAGGGATAACTCATAATAACTACCCTTTGCTTGTGTTTTCATGGCATTTTCTAGTCCTCCTTCTCCCATATTATAGGCAGCGGCGGCTAATGACCATGATTTGAATTTTGAATATAAAAACCTCAAATATCGGCAGGCTGCCTCCGCTGATTTGAGCGGGTCAAGTCGTTCATCTACGGTTTCTGTTACTTCTAAGCCATAATTTTTAGCGGTCTCGGGCATAAACTGCCAAA
>CAUJFT010000452.1 GCA_963169475.1 Bacteroidota bacterium
GTAATGGGGCAATATTTGAACCCTAATGATGCTAATTTTAGCTTGATAATGCCAGGAGATTTAATCGCTAAAAATCAGTACAATGTTCCGGAACTCATCAAAAGTTATGGAATGGTAGGGGTAGAGCTAGTGGGTAGTGCGGGAGAACCCTTACAGATAGCGGCAGGATTTGAAGCTACGGTAGCGTTTCCGATTCAGGCAAATCAAGTGGGAGACGCACCCTCCGAAATTCCGCTATGGCATTTTGATGAAAATATAGGCTACTGGATGCGGGACGGAAGTGCCACTATTCAAAATGGAAGGTATATCGGCAAAGTGAAGCATTTTTCTTTTTGGAATTGCGATACGCCGGAAGCCGCAATTACGCTTGAAATGACCCTTGTAGATGCAAGCGGGAATCCTTTACCTAATCTTCTCGTTCAGTTAGCCTCTGCTAATTACGGAACCCGCTCCGGATATACTAATTCTAACGGCTGGGTTGGCGGGTTAATCCCCAGCAACGAAGTGCTGTCAATGACTATTCTGATGCCGCTTCAAGGAACAAACTGCCAACTGTCAGTACAAAATATAGGTCCTTTTATTATCAATACTAACCTTGGAAATATCGTAATCAATAATTCCGGAAATGTGATAATTACCTCCGTTTCGGGAATTGTACAAGATTGTAATACGCTTCCCGTTGCGAATGGTTCCGTAACGATAAATGATGGTAGCACTACTTACGTTACCTTAACCGATGCAAATGGGGCTTATTCCTTTTCTCACTTGACTTGTATTACAGGAGGGGTGAATGCAGATTTAATAGCAAATGATTACACCAATCTCACACAAGGAGCCGTTGTGCCAGTTTTACTTAACGGAGGAGCTATGGCTCAAAACCTTTCCGCTTGTGGTACTGCAATTGCTGAATTTATTTCTCATGCAGAAAATGGAAATACTTACTTATTTGCCAACTCTGCTTCTATCTCATGTGCAGATTCTGCAGTAGTATCCTTATATGTATCAGCCTATAACAATGGTACCGGAGGACAACAATTCCTAAATTTTGATTTAGACGACCTTGGAGGAGGGAACTACTCTGTAACCAATATGTATGGATATATGGGTACTCAGACAAGTACCTATACCGCTACTTCTGTATCAGTAACTAATTATCCCACTGCGACAGGGCAGTATTTAGACTGTGTAATAACGGGGACTTATTCCTCTCCGCCCGGCGGACCGCTTCCCTTTACTACTACGGTACATATCCTTAGAGACTAGGCAGTACTCCAAAATGTAAATACAAACGCCACAGAGATAAAAATCTGTGGCGTTTTTGCATTGAAAAAAATTGTATCTTTGCAGCGTTCAATTCGGTGAATTTTTCACGACTATAAAAAATGGGTACAACGAACGAATATCTTCAAAAATCATGTTTCCTCATTTACTATTCATTGAAACTACTTGGGAAGCAAGTAGAGGTTTTGGATATCATCATAAAGAGAAAGAATAAAAATATCTATAGGGTGGCGATACTGTTTTTAGGGGTAATGATTTCCGGACAGAACCTTTCTGCCCAAGAAGCTACCCTTCCAGACTCGTTCCTATACAAAATCAATCAATGTAACCTTGATTTCTCTCTCTCAGGAGAAGTAGAGGAAAAAATGCTTGCGCGCAAAGAAAATGCACGCATAGCCGGGCAGAATAACTGTGCTTCGGTGTACTACTTCAAACCTGACCTCACGGTTTCTATTGGTAAAAAGAAAGAACTCAACCTTGTTTATAAAGTAGTATCTACTCCAATCACGAATGACTCTAATAAGATAAAGGCTTATGAGGAGTTTCTTCCTGTAGCTTTTGGGCTTTACAATGCAGGACTTCAAGAGAACGATGACTTAGGGACAGAGTTAAGTCTTATAGATAGCATAGAAAGAGATATTCATGCTGATATTGTTGAGATAGGCACCTTTTCTCTCAACAAAGAAGTACAGAAATGTATCCGGCATGATACCTATGTACATCTAATGGCATATAAAAAAGGAAGAGGATATTTCCATATTTTACTGTTTTATAACAAAGAAGAATATAAAGATTTTAAGCGACTGCTTGCAACGGCACTTCGCTCTCTGAAATTTAATGAATAATAGAAAATTGTACATGAGTGAGGCAAATAAAATCTATCTGGAAGCAAAATATAACTTAGAAAAAGAAGACTTCCAAGAAGGGTTTAAATATATCCAGAATGGATTAGGCATGGACGCTGGATTCAGAGAGTTCTATGAGCTTGCGGCAGAAGCATTGGATTGGCTGGGTGATGAGGAGGAAGCCACCTTATTCAAAAACGCCCTAAATAATTTTGATAACTACAAGCCTTTTTTTGATTTAGGATATCATTTTGTAGAAATAGGCAATTGGAAACTAGCCGAAAGTATGCTTAGACGCGCAAACAGCCTTAACCCTTTAGATTGTGATGTAGCGTATGAGTATTCTCTCGCCTTAGGTGCAACCTTTCAGTTTGAAAAAGCCTTAGAGGTCTTGAAAAAAACAAATTATTTTTCGGATTTCTGGACTTCGTATAGAGTATATTTTTTTGAAATTCTCCTTAATCAAGACATAAACAAGGCAAAAGAATTTATCCGTTATATCCGGACAGAAATTTATAAACAAGAATCTCTAACCGAAGAAGATACATTTGCTCTCTACAAACTGTCGCATCTTCAAGAAATGACTCAACGCATACAAGCAATAGGAGTGCCGACTTTTCATGTTAGAGATTATCATTTCATTCAGTATGGAGGAGCATTAATGACATTTACAGACGATTGGGGCGGGAGGAGCATAGAGCTATGGCTATCTCCCCAAGAAGTGAGAGATATAGCTGAAAACATAAAAAATATACTGAATGTAAACGGAATATCTACGCGTAATCTTCTTTACCTTCCAGACAGAAACACCTCAATCCTTGCTTGTATTTTAGGGGAAATACTCAATGTGAAAATATCCCTTTTTGAGGAAAGAATGCCTATTCCTGAAAATACAATAATCATGGCAAGTAGTGCGTTGAGTTTTTCGAGCTTCAGAAGCCTATCCGTTATGCAGCCTACTGTGAAAACCCTAGCATTCTACTTGGACTGGACAAAAGACGGGGCTTGTTTTTGCCCGGATATAGGCGGAGTACTTACACAATCCTGCCATTTTCCATGGGAAGAAGGAGTTAAGTTTTTGAACAGTAGGAACGTGGAAAAGTATCCCGCTGATAGTAGGAATAAAGAAAAAATAGCCAAAGAAATTGCAGCACTCGCCCCTAGCCTTAGTACTGTAGATAATTTTGCCACCCATCTTGAATTTTATCAGAAATACGCTTCTTTCCTGAAACTAAATCAATCTAAAGGAACGCGCCATCTATTTACAAGAGAAAGCCCCGTATCCGGAAATCGTTCCTAAGTGCGGGACTTATGCTTTGCCCCCTTTTGGGACAACCCTATATCTGCTATACTTTAGAGAAACCCTATGCGAAAGCCTTATTTCGGGTAGGCTATACTTTATTATAGTTCCATTTCTTTTACGTCCGGAGAGACTATCAGCTTACCGGCTGTTTTTGAAATGATTTCTTCTACGGTTACTCCCGGAGCGGTTTCAAGTAAGTAGAAAGCTCCTCCGCGTATGTCAAAAACCCCAAGGTCAGACACTACTTTTTTAATACATCTTACCCCTGTAATTGGTAAAGTACAAGAGGGTAAGAGTTTTGAGTTTCCGGCTTTGTCTGTGTGCTGCATGGCTACAATAATATTCTTCGCGCTTGCCACCAAATCCATCGCGCCTCCCATTCCTTTTACCATTTTGCCCGGTACTTTCCAGTTTGCAATATCTCCATTTTGAGAAACTTCCATTGCCCCAAGTACGGTGAGGTCCACGTGTCCGCCTCTAATCATCGCAAAACTATCTGCCGAACTAAATAAAGAAGCACCGGGTAACATCGTTACGGTTTGTTTTCCCGCATTAATTAAGTCTGCGTCCACAGATTCTTCGTCAGGAAAAGGACCCATTCCTAATAACCCATTTTCAGATTGAAGAAAAATGGAGATGCCTTCCGGAATATAATTAGCAACAAGGGTGGGGATGCCAATTCCAAGATTTACATAGTATCCATCTTTCAGCTCCCTTGCGATTCTTTTTGCGATTTGCTCTTTGTTAAGTCCCATAATTTGAGAGTATTTGAATATGAACACAAAAAAAGGTAATTTATCTTATATCGGCAAATTATTTTTTGAAGAGCATGTTATTTATAGGTAAGTACGAAATAAATAATATTTGTTTTGAAAATCATAAATGATTGGTAATAATGAAGCTAAAATTTAATCATTCATAACTACTTATGCCCCTGCTAACCCCATAAGCACCTCTCGTACAAGGTAAGTATGTGTTATCTTGAGGATAAGCAGCTTCTCCATTCCTTTTCTAAAAATAGAAGAATACTATAACTATTCAGGTACTATGGGTACTAAAAATAAATTTGTTTGCCTTTTTTTTAATCAATTACTTTGCCCACATGGATAGTTACAGAAGACTTAATAAACCTACATAAAAAGGGAGAAATGGCAAACTGTCTAAAAACCCCTTTTCTTGTTAAGATGGGGATTGTTGATAAGTTGTACTTAAATTAGTTGCATAATAATTTGATTATCATTATATTTGCTGTATGAAATTCATACAAGGTAAAGACAGAAATCAAGTCAGTTTCTTTTGTTTGGAGGAGCAAATTGACGATAATAACGAAGTCAGGTTTATTGAGCTGTTTGTAACCGGCATCAACCTGGCTGATGCCGGTTTTAAAATGGATTTTATTGAGAATGGTCGCCCAGCCTATCATCTTGGTGATTTGTTAAAATTGTTTTTGTCTTGCGCTTTATTTTTCATCTATATGGAGCTTTTTTAAGCCTTTTAGAGCTAAGTAGTTCTTAGTTTTTAATGATGAGTTCTTAGTATATACAAATAGTTGTTTATCAGTTTTTAACCAAAAATAATATCATAAACTAATTTCAAATGAGTACTTAT
>CAUJFT010000453.1 GCA_963169475.1 Bacteroidota bacterium
TGGGGTTTGCTATTATCATTGTGAGGGCTGTTTTTCGGACCGCAAATTTACAAAAATTTCCGGAGATTCTGCACCCGGTTTTCGAATGATTTATAAGATTTAAGACGTTTATCATGCTGGTTATGGAAGATGGTATAAATCTTTTTAATTAGAAACCAATGTATGTGTATAATTTGAGATAAAAGTGGCATCTATTTAATAATTAACATATTAAATCAATTATGTATTGCCTTTTAGGAAGCCCTATTATAATAGAAACAGCTGGATTTTTTGAGAGAGTTTTGGTAAATCTTAAACAAATTTGTACTTTTGCGCCTCGAAAATATTCGGGATTTAATCATGAAAAAAATTCTTACGGTCGTAGGAACAAGACCAAATTTTATTAAAGTAACCCAATTTAATAAATACTTTAATGATACAGAGGAATCGTTTGAGCATAAACTTCTCCACACAGGACAGCATTATGATGACAAAATGTCCAAAATCTTTTTTGAGCAATTCGATTTAACCCCTGATTATTGGCTTAATATATCTTCAGGAACTCCTAATACTCAAATGGCCAAAATTATGATGGGCTTAGAAGAAACTGCTAATATCTTTAAGCCGGATTTGATTCTTGTAGTAGGAGATGTAAACTCTACCTTTGCCGCAGCACTTACTGCTAATAAAATGGGTATTCCGATAGGACATATTGAAAGCGGGCTTCGTAGTAATGACAGGACTATGCCAGAAGAAATTAATCGGATTCTTACCGATAAAATTACAGATTACTTTTTCGTTACGGAGCAGAGTGGAATAGATAATCTTGTACAAGAGGGGATAGATAGCCAGAAAATTTTTTTTGTAGGCAATACTATGATTGATACCCTTGTTGCTTTTGATAGACAAATTCAACAAAACCTTATTACTGAAACGTTAGCACTTCAAAAGCAGAGTTTTGTATTGATGACTATGCACCGTCCTGCTACGGTTGATAGTCAGAAAGGTCTAGTAGATTTGCTTTCTGTGATTGAAATGAGTGCGGCTAATTATCCCTTAGTTTTTCCAGTCCATCCTAGAACGCTTAATAATATTGAAAAATTTGGATTAAAATCCAGACTCGAAAGTATCAAAAACCTTGTACTTGCGGCTCCAATGGATTATTTTGCTTTCCAGAAACTCATACATGATTGCAAGTATGTGATTACAGATAGTGGGGGTATTCAGGAGGAAACTACCTTCCGTAAAGTTCCTTGTATTACCTTACGCCCTAATACAGAACGCCCTATAACGGTATCCAAAGGAACAAACACGCTTGCACCATTCGATTTGGAAGCGATTCGTGAAATCATACACACAATAGAAGCCGGTACCTATAAGAAAGGCGAAATTCCTCCGTTCTGGGACGGCGGGGCTACACAAAGAATTTTTGCACATTTAACCCAAGTTCTCCGATGATATTTCTGACTTTTGGAGAGCAGCCCTCTGGCGTACTTATAAGCCAAGGATTTGATGTAGTAAAGCTACTTAAAGAAAAATTTGGTGCTGACATCCGTTTAGTTTGCTTTGTTTCTCTTAGAGGATTTAGGGCAACGCGTGCATATATCCGTACTTATCAAGCAGATGCCCTCGTGCTTCCAATGTTTCCTAAGCTTAAAAACTGGGGGCTTAACTACATCACGCTTTGGATACTTTCTTTTTTTATAGATACAAAAGTAATTATTTCCCGAAATATATGGGCAACCGCCCTTGCGCTAAGGCTTAGAAATGGAGGGAGGTCGCAAAAGGTTTGTTATGATGGAAGGGGGGCTTATTCCGCAGAAGCAAGAGAATACAATGTTATTCCTGATGCTTCTGTTGCTGGACAGGTAGCAGAGATAGAAAAAAAATGTGTTCACGAAGCAGATTTCAGAATCGCCGTTTCTTCGGAGTTAGTAAAATATTGGGAAAAAGAATTTGGCTATAAAGGAAATCATCAAGTGATTATCCCTTGTACGCTTAGCAATGATTTTGCAAAGATTAGTAGCGATAGTATTATTCGAGATAGAGATAAAATACGCGCCGCGCTAAATTGGGGAGTAGGGGATACTGTCTTGGTTTTTTCAGGTTCTACTGCCGGGTGGCAGTCTTTGGAGCTTCTCAATGAAATTCTTGCTACTTATCTTCCTCAAAAAAAAGATTTAAGGATATTGTTTTTATCCAAAGAATCTAAAGAAATTACGGAACTATCGGAGCGGTTTCCTGGACAAGTAATTAGAAAGTGGCTTTCTCATCAAGAAGTAGGCAAGCATCTAAATGCTTGTGATTACGGAATCCTTATTCGTGAGCAATCTATTACTAACCAAGTTGCTGCACCTACTAAGTTTGCAGAATATTTAATGTGTGGGCTTAAAGTATTGATTTCTGAAAAAATGGGAGATTATTCTCGCTTTACAGAAGAGCATCAATGCGGGATTGTGGTTAATGCAGAGAATATTAATCATTTGCATTTAACCCCAGCCAGAATAGAGGAAAAGTTGAAAATTGCGGAAACGGGTATCATGTATTTCAGCAAACAATCTGACATTACCTTAGGGCTATATCAAACCCTACTTAAATCTTTGTCATAGTATCTATTAATACATTTAATAAATCATATTTTCGGGCAAAATGAAAAAAATTATTGTTACAGGAGGAGCAGGGTTCATAGGCTCCGCAGTGATTCAAGAGCTACAAAAATTTGGGCATGATATTTATGTGATTGATGATTTGTCCTTTGGAAATCGCCAATTTGTACAAATTCCGGACGAAAAGTTTCATCAGATTGACATTTTAGATGCAAAAGCAGTAACAGAAATTATAGCGCGCGTACAGCCTGAATATATTGTACACCTTGCAGCGATTCACTTTATCCCCTATTGCAATCAGCACCCCTTTAAATCTGCTAACATTAATATTCAGGGTACGCTAAATATCATGGAAGCTGTCCAGAAACTTTCCTCCATAGAAAAATTCTTTTTTGCTTCTACTGCTGCCGTTTATCCGATTTATGATGAGCCTATTCGCGAAGATATGGCAACCGGCCCCCTTGATATTTATGGGCTTTCAAAACTAACAGGCGAATATCTTTGTAGTGATTTTTATCAAAAAACAAGGATTCCTACTATTATTTGTCGTTTCTTCAATGCCTTTGGTCCTAATGAAACGAATCCACATTTGATTCCGGAGATACAATTGCAAATCCTTAAAGGGAAACGAACGATTGAATTAGGAAACCTTGAACCTAAAAGAGATTTTATCCATACTTACGATATGGCAAGAGCGGTAAGAATGTTACTCGAAAAATTTAATGAAGGGATAGATACTTTTAATCTTGGCAGAGGAATAGAATATTCTGTTTCGGAAATAGTAGCGGCTTTTTCGCGTCAAATCGGAGAGCCTATTGAAATTGTTCAGCACCCGGATAGAATCCGTAAATCGGATAGGCTACATCTCTTGGCGGATATTTCAAAACTTAAAAATGCCACAGGATGGTATCCAGAAATTAGTATTGATGAGGGAATTGCTACCCTTGTAAAAACCGAATCTGGGCTACATTATGAAAATAGGGGGTAAATGGAAGGTAAATTAAAAGTGATTTTTTGTACGGACGGCGTATTTCCTCATTTGGTTGGAGGAATACAAAGACATACGCGCTTGTTGGTAGAACAATTGGCTCAAAATAATAATACAGACCTAATTGTGATTCATACGCATAAGGGGATTAAAGTATTTGATAATCCCAATATTAAGGAGTTCTCTATTTCGCCTCTACCCGGAAAAAAACATTATCTCCGCGAAAAATATGACATGAGTAGGGATATCTTTGAGATTGTAAATCAATATCCTGATTATATAATTTACGCACAAGGGATAACGATATGGTATGGAATCAAAAGCCTCTCTCATCGCCTTATTTTTAATCCTCACGGATTAGAGGCTTTTCAGACACTTACTCGTAAAGAATGGCTAAAACTTATTCCGTTTCGGGTAATTTTACGTTACATCTTTAATCATTCTGCCACTGTCATCTCCTTAGGAGGAAGACTTACTACTATCATAGAAAATAATATTCGTAATAGCAAAACAGCTATAG
>CAUJFT010000454.1 GCA_963169475.1 Bacteroidota bacterium
AAAATTAATCCCCTTTCCCGAAAAATGCTGGATTGATGCCCTTAATGGGAAAGAAGTGATTCAAGCCTCAAGAAAAGATATTTCTTATCTTCCTCATTCTCCATTACCTTGTTTTTATCCGGAAATCCTCCTTAGCGAAACCGAAGACTTTCAAGAAAAGGCAAAGCAAATCCATCTACTTACAGGAAAAATTGCCCATCGCCACATTGATTTCCTCCATCTAAACGGAACAGATATTATGCACTATTACACTAAATCCGGAACGCTTTCGGAATATATTTTGTTATCCAAGAGTGAAAAATTATTAATGGACGAATGTTTAAATGAAAGCCTCTCTACCATGATATTAGAGCCTTTCTTCGTACTAAAAAATCGGCTGATTACCCTTAAATCTGAAAAAACATTGTGTTTGATTTATTTATAAATATTGATTTAAATAATTGATGTATAGCTATATAATTAGCTGTTTATTGTTTTTGTTACGAAAAAAAATCATCAACTTTTTGCTCGTTCCAGAAAGAAACTGTTAATTTGATACTTAAATTTTTTACATCCATTTATTTATCTGTATATGGTTAAGGGTATATTTAAATTTCTTGTGATTCTACCAGTGCTAATGTTATTCTCAAATGTAAAAGCACAAATTTCAGATGATTTTGGAGATGGAGACTTTACAAATAATCCTATATGGGGAGGGTCAGTTTCCTTGTTTCAGGTAAATTCTGCATTTGAGGTACAATCAAACGGTCAGCTACTCAATGATACAATTTATCTTTCCACTGCTAATACGCTCATCAACGATACCGAATGGCGAATAAAAGTAAGAATGAACTTATCGCCCAGTGTTAATAACTATATGAAAATATATTTAACCTCTACACAAGCTGACCTTACGGCAAGCCTAAATGGGTACTATCTATTGTTGGGGGAAAATGGTTCGGCTGATGCGATTAAGCTATACCGCCAGGACGGGCTGACTTCTGTATTGCTTACTGCTTGCACTTCGGGAGCGATTGCAGTGAATCCTTTTGTAAATATCAAAGTAACCCGCGATATATCGGGCAATTGGACACTTTTTGCTGACTATACAGGGGGATCCGGTTTCGCTCAAGAAGCCGTAGCCACTGATATTACCTACACCACCACCACACATTTTGGCGTTTGGATTAAACACTCCTCTTCCAATAGTACTAAATATTACTTTGATGAAGTCTATGCAGGACCTTTTTTGATAGATATAACCCCGCCCACATTGTCTTCTCTTTCGGTTATCAATGGCACTAACCTTGATGTTCTTTTTGATGAGCCGGTAGATTTGGCGACAGCCCAAACAACCGCTAATTACTCCGCAAATAACGGGATAGGAAACCCTATTTCTGCGGTGCGCGATGCGGCAAATCCCGCTTTGGTTCACCTAACCTTTGGGGCGATATTCCCTACGGGAAATCACACATTGAGTATTTATGGAGTAGAAGACCTCAGTAATAACGCTATTGTAACTCCGGTAACAGGAGGGTTTAATTATATTCAATTAGGAACAGCCACTTGGGGAGAGGTCATCATCAACGAAGTTTTTGCTATTCCTCAAAGTACCCCTACTACCAATATGCCCAATGCTGAATATGTGGAGCTATATAACCGAAGTACACAAAACTTCAATCTTGCCGGCTGGGTTATCAAAGATGCTTCGCTTTCTTCCAACGGCACATTGGCGAATTATATCCTTCCCGCAGGAGATTACGTTATTCTAACCTCTACCACTAATGTAGGGCTATTTGCAGGAATCACAACCAAAGTAGTAGGGGTAACGTCCTTTCCGTCTCTTAATAACTCCGGCGATGCTATCAAGATAATAGACAATAATGGTAGCTATATTGATTCCGTAAACTACCTAAGTTCGTGGTACAATGACCCCATAAAAGATGATGGCGGTTGGTCATTAGAACTAATAAACCCTAATCCCACTTGTCCTGTGAGCGGGGGGAGCAATTGGAATGCTTGCAATGACCCTAATGGAGGAACGCCCGGGTTAGTAAACTCTATCTTCTCCAATACTCCGGACACTACTCCGCCGGTATTAGATGCTGCCGACCTAACGGGGAACACCATCATTACCGTTTGTTTTAACGAAGTAATGAATGCCGGTTTATTGGGAACAGTAGGAAATTATACCCTCAATAACGGAATCGGAAACCCGACTTCGGCTCAAGTTCAGCCCGGCGGGCAGTGTGTCGTACTTACACTCGGCACTCCCCTACTCCAAGGTACTCCTTATACCCTAACAATTAATAACCTGACAGATTGTAGTGGAAATGCCTTAGCTTCATCGTTGAATATTCCTCTTTCTATTCCCGTACCCGCCACTTGGGGAGAGGTCATCATCAACGAAATTTTTGCAGACCCCTCTCCACAGATAGGCTTACCTACGGTAGAATATATCGAACTATTCAACAAATCCAACAAAACGATTAGCCTAAATGGCTGGGAAATCTCGGACGGGTCTTCAGTAGGAACAATTGGAAGCCATATTTTAGTACCGGGAGGTTATGTTGTCTTAACAGGTATAGGAAATGCGAGTCAGTTTACGAATCCTACAGTAGAAGTGGTATCATTCCCCTCCCTTAATAATTCTGGAGATAACCTTGGATTACGGTCGAATGATGGGGTACTTATAGACTCCGTAAACTATACAGCCGCTTGGTATAAAGACCCTATAAAAGATGATGGCGGTTGGTCGTTGGAGTTGATAAACCCAAATGCTATGTGTTCAGCTTTTGGAAATTGGACTGCCTCAATCGATCCAATAGGAGGTACACCCGGTATAGTCAATAGTGTATATTCTGCTATTCCAGATGTAACTCCTCCAACAATTTTTTCTTCCGACTTAATGAGTGCAGATACAATATTGCTTTGCTTTAACGAAAGCTTGGATATTTCCTTAGCGAGTAATCCTGCAAATTACAGCATAGATAACGGAATCGGAATGCCAATTTCTGCGGCACTCATTTCTCCTGAAAATCAGTGTGTTTATTTAGTAATTAATGGTACATTTCAAGCGGGAGAGCTTTATACACTTACTATTTCCAATATAGCAGATTGTGCGGGTAATGCCATCGCCACTCCCCTTATTACAACCCTTGTCAAAGGGATTTCTGCACAACCCTTTGAAGTAGTTATCAATGAGATTTTTGCAGATTTTAGTCCTATAGTCGGATTGCCCGAAGGAGAATTTGTAGAGATATACAATCGCACAGATAAGGTTTTGGATATTTCAAATTGGACATTCAAAGACAATGGTACTACTGCGGCTGAATGGGGGGTAATGACACTTCTTCCCTATGAACATGCAATTATCACCTCCTCTACAAACGCTCCCTTGTATCAAGGATATGGAAAAGTAATTTCATCTTTTTATTTCC
Source organism: Bacteroidota bacterium (assembly GCA_963169475.1). Classification (GTDB taxonomy): domain Bacteria; phylum Bacteroidota; class Bacteroidia; order J057; family J057; genus JAAFHL01. The sequence continues at coordinate 3,420 of CAUJFT010000454.1, forward strand.
CATCCTTAAATAATGATAAAGATTCATTGTATTTGGAAGATGCTTTCGGAAATCGGATTGATTATGTATTTTATTCAAACACATGGTATTACGATAACATAAAAGCGCAAGGAGGTTGGACATTAGAAAAGATTGACCCTGATTTCGTAAATTGTAATAACGGAGAAAATTGGAGTGCGTCTGTTTCATCTTTGGGAGGAACCCCTTGTGCGGTGAATAGCATTGATGGAGTGTTTTCTGACAATACTCCTCCTAATCTAGCGGGGGTTTCTATTTTGAGCCCCACCGAATTAGTAGTTTATTTTGATGAACAAATGGATGCGCAGAGCCTTTCTGCCACTGCAAATTATACCGTAGATAATGGTATGGGTTTCCCTTTGGTAGCTTCTGCGGGAATATCTTCTGTTACTTTAATTTTTAGTAATATCATTCAACCGCAAGTATTGTATCGCCTTGACTTTATAGGATTAACGGACTGCTCCGGAAATTCTTTGAGTGGTCATACCTATTTTGGGATTCCTGATACCTTGAAAAAAGGAGATATTTATCTCAATGAAGTACTTTTTAATCCTTATACGGGTGGAACAGATTTTGTAGAAATTGTTAATCTTTCTTCAAAAGTATTAGACCTAAAAGACTTGAAACTAGGAGAAATCATGAGAAACTACAACAATACTGCTGATAGCATTTATAACGTAGTTCAGGTTTCAGAACAATCTAATTTAATATTACCGGGTACTATTTTATGTCTTTCCGAAAATATTCAATCCGTAAAATCCATCTATACCCCGCCTTCTACTGCTAATTTTTATGAGATGGCAGCTTTCCCAAGCTTTGATGACACCAAGGGGGGCTTTGTACTGATTACCGCTTCGGACACCTTGGATATATTGGTTTATGATAAAATAAATTACAGGCAGCCTGCATTTGTGGAGGGAGTTTCTTGGGAAAGAAAATCATGGAGTACCCCAACGGATTGTGCTTACGAGTGGCAGACTGCTTCGGCACTCGCAAATTATGCAACACCCGGCTATGAAAATTCTCACGTAGGGAGTAATCCTTGCTTGCAAAAAGGGGATATTTTAGTCAATGAGATTTTATTTAACGCCTATACGGGAGGCACTGATTATGCCGAAATTTATAACAATTCTGACCACGTGATTAAATTAAGTAATCTTCTGATTGCTAAAAAAGACAAACAGGAAACGGAATTAAAATCTATTTATCATTTGTTTGGGGCAAAAGACAGCTTACTGCCTGGCGAATTATTATGTGTTACTGCCGATGTTATGAATCAAAAAAATAATTATTTACCCCCTAATGACGCAATCTTTATGGAGATGAAATCCTTTCCGACATTTGAAGATACAGAGGGTGAGATAATCATTTTTGACAGAAATAACCTTATCCTCGACAGCTTTCACTATTTAGATGATTATCACTATTCGGCACTTTCTGACAAAAACGGGGTTTCTTTGGAACGTATTTCTTTAACAGTCCCGGCTGCGGTTCCCGGAAATTGGCATTCTGCAGCAAGTACGGTACAATACGGTACTCCGGGCTATCCGAACTCCCAAAGATTGGAACTTACGGGCGGAGAATCCGAAGTAACATTAGAATATGAGGTATTTTCCCCTAACGGAGACGGCGATAAAGACGTACTACCTATTCACTACAAATTTGATTTTATTGGCGGGAATGGTAGGGTCAATATCTACGATACGCAAGGATTACTTGTCAAGCATCTTTTACTAAATCAACTGCTAGGACCCGAAGAAGGAACAATATTCTGGGACGGAGCCACTGACAATAATCAGCGCGCACTATCGGGAATGTATATTATTTTGTTTGAAATTCAACATACGGATACAGGTAAAAAAGAGACTTACAAGAATGTATGTGTATTAGGAGATAAAATGTAATGAGAGAATAGGCATAAAAACCCTATCTTTTTAATACGGGTTTGTCAAAAATGAAAAAGAAATTAAAAAACTCTTTCAAACAAGGGGTGGTTGCATTTACTCAATCCGAAGCATTCCGAAAAACAGTGCAAACCCTCCCCTATTGGATAGCATCCGTCATAGTAGGGTTTGTTGCCGTGATTTATGCAGAAATATTTCACTACGTTGAATTATTTAATTTATATTGGATGAAAAAACACCCGGCTTATCTGTTTGTCGTCGCTCCGGTATGTTTTTTATTAGGGTGGTGGGTGGTAAAAAGGTTTGCCCCTTATGCGAAAGGGAGTGGAATCCCGCAAGTAATGGCTTCTATTGACTTGGCTACACCCAAAAATATAGATAAAGTAGATAAGTTGCTTAATCTAAGAATTATTATTGTAAAAATCATAAGTAGTGTGGTCATTTTGCTTGGCGGCGGAGCGGTTGGGAGAGAAGGCTCTACGATACAAATTTCCGCTGCTATTTTCCGGATTGTAAACAAGCGATTCCCACAGGTTCTTTCTATCAATGTCTCCAAAAAAATTATGATTATGACGGGGGCAGCCTCCGGTCTTGCTGCCGCTTTTAACACTCCTCTTGGAGGAATCGTATTTGCCATAGAAGAATTATCAAAAACGCATTTTACCCAATTTAGGAATGCTATTTTCACCTCCGTAATTATTGCGGGACTTACCGCTCAAACACTTATTGGTTCCTATCTATACCTTGAATACCCTCCCGTTAGTAAAGGAGATGTTCCCTTCAGTATTACTGTTTTAGTAATTCTTACGGGTATTTTAGGCGGAGCTATTGGTACTCTTTTAGGGAAAACCCTCATCGCAGTAGGGCAATGGAAAGCAAGCCTGACAAAAAATTGGCAACATATTGTAGTGATTATTCTTGCCGGTTGGGTTACCGCTCTACTCATTTGCTTCGTAAGCGTTGATGCTACTGGCTCCGGAAAAGAGGCTATGATGAGAATCTTATTTGAAAAAAATTTAGAAGAAAGATTAGGAGAATGGAGTCTTTTCCCGCTTCGGGTTTTTGCGCCAATAGTCAGTTATTCGGTAGGAAGTGCAGGAGGTACGTTCGCACCCTCTCTTAGTGCAGGGGCTAGCCTTGGAGCGATGATTTCCAGAATATTTGAAGTTTCTCCCGAACATATTAATTTTATCGTACTTGCCGGAATGGTCGCTTTTCTTACCGGCGTAACGCGCGCTCCTTTTACCTCTGCTATATTAGTATTAGAAATGTCTGACCGTTACTCTACGATTTTTTACCTTATCCTTGCCGGACTTGCCTCAAGCTTCGTAGCACTATTAATCGAAAAAAAATCCATGTATGAGATTAATAAGGAGAGCTTTATTCATAGATTAATGGAAGAAGAAAAAATAGAGTACCTAGAACAAGACGAAGAAGAACCCGAAACACCAAAGCGTAATGAAAAAAAAGAAGATGCTAAACTTGATAATACAAATACGAATTGATGATACAGCAATACGGACTAATCGGTAGAAAACTAAGCCACAGCTTCTCGGCCCACTATTTTAACAAAAAATTTCAATCCGAAAAAATAAATGCTACTTATTCCCTCTTTGAAAAAGAAAATCTAACTGGAATTAAGGAATGGATACAAAACACTCCTTCTTTACGCGGGTTGAATGTAACAATTCCCTACAAGACCCAAATTATCAACATTACAGATGCCCTTTCTTTGGAGGCGGTAGAAATTGGGGCAGTCAATACTTTAAAAATTCATAAAGATGGAAAAATTGTCGGGTATAATACTGATGCTTATGGGTTCGAAGTAACCTTGATACATGGGAGAGAGGGGCAAAAGGAAATCCCCAAAGGTTCAGCGTTGGTTCTTGGAACCGGAGGAGCATCAAAGGCGGTATGTTATGTTTTAGATCAATACCATATCCCCTACCGCTGTGTTTCGAGAACTCCTACTCATGAGGAGATATTAGATTATGAGTCTCTTTTAACTATTGATATTCCAGATTTTAGTATTATTATTAATACTACTCCAGTGGGTATGTATCCCGAAATAACTCAAGCCCCCAGTTTTCCCTATTCGCGTCTGAATGCCACTCATCGCTTGATTGACCTAATCTATAATCCGGAAGAAACACAGTTTATGAAAGAAGGAATAATTAGAGGAGCCTATGTACAAAACGGTCTGAAAATGCTATATTTGCAGGCAGAAAAAGCGTGGGAAATCTGGCAATCTAAATAAGAATTTCTATATTGCGCTTCAATATAAACTTATGCTATTTCAGAAGACGTTTCAGAACATACGGAGAATGCGTGAGATAACCGGTATTTTAATGAAATACGGGTTTGAAGACGTTGTAACAGAGACCTCTCTGGCAAGTTTTGTTTCTCAACGAAGGAAACTAACTTGGTATAGAAAGGAAAGACCCGTATTTGAATATACCCGATGGGAACGTATCCGAATGGCAACGGAGGAGCTGGGTCCTACTTTTGTAAAATTTGCACAAGTTCTTAGCAATCGCCCGGATATTCTTCCGGAAGATTTGGTAACAGAGTTTGAAAAACTCCAGAGTAATGTTCCTCCCTTTGCTTCCGAATTGGCAAAAAAAATCATAGAGGAAGAATTAAAATGCTCCATTGAAGATATCTTTGAATTTTTTAGTGATATTCCTATTGGTTCAGCTTCTATTGGTCAGGTACACGTAGCAAGACTTAGAACCGGGGAGGAGGTAGTCGTGAAGGTGCAACGCCCAAATGTAAAAACCCAAGTTGCTACAGACCTTCAACTGATGAAAGACTTAGTAAATCGTACCGCCGAACGGTTAGAGTCTTTGGGTATTATCAATTTGATGGATTTGGTTACGGCATTTGAGCGTACCATGAGTAAGGAAATGGATTATTGCAATGAAGCCCGAAACATAGACCAGTTTCGCAACTACTATAGCCGCCAGAAAGATTTTTATGTTCCAAAAGTCTATAAACAACATACTACGGCGAAGGTGATGGTGCTTGAAAAGATAAACGGATGTAAAATCACCAATGTAGCACAGCTCAATGAATGGGGCGTAAATCCTCACGAAATAGCAAAACTAGGAATGAAAATCTATCTAAATCAAATTTTTGAACATGGATATTTTCATGCCGACCCTCACCCAGGCAATGTTTTGGTACGCCCTGACGGCTCTATCTGTTTGATTGACTTCGGAATGGTGGGCTCACTCATGGAGGAAGATAGGATTAATTTTGCAGGAGTATTTATTAGTATGGCACGGCGCGATGCGCGGGCAATGTCTATGTATCTTCGGAGGTTATCTGTTGATGATGAACTAAAAGACATAAAACAGCTTGAATACGCACTACATGAGTTAATAGAAGACCATGCCTCCTTAGATGTTAATGAATCTAATATGGGCGAGATGGGGGCGCAACTACAACAAATTATCTATGATAATCGAATGCGGGTTCCGGGGTCTATCTTCCTAATTCTTAGGGCACTTGCCATTCTTGAAGGAATCGGGAAGGTAATATATCCCGAATTTAATACCATGGAATTTATGAAGCCCTATGGGGTAAAACTCATAGCGGAACGTTTCTCTCCTTATAAAATAGGGGGAGATTTGCTGCATGATGCCTCCGAGTTATTTCAATTTATGCAAGATGTTCCCATTGAAATTAGGGACATACTCAAACAAACCCGAAAAGGCCGGCTCAAGCTCATGATTGAGCATACTGAATTTGATGGAATCATAGACAAGCTAACAAGAGCCTCTAATCGCCTAACCCTTGCGATTTTAATCACCGGATTATTTGCAAGTGCCTCTATTACAACCCTTGCTAAACTACCTCCCTCCGCCTATAACTCATGGGGAATCCCCTACATTAGTGCGATTGGATATCTAAGTGCAATCGGGCTTTCCGTAGTATTATGGATGGTATCGGCAAGGAGCGCGAAAAAATAGCCTTTTTTGACTTCTCTTTATTTACCATGAGACCCTTTCTGTTTTTCCGATTTCCTCTATCGAAAAATCCGCCTGAATGTATGCCGCAATCTCATTCTCAAATTCTTTATATGCCTCTTTATACTTAACATAACAATAAAGTATTGTGATAAAAAGCAATAGTCGAATCAAGACTATCCCTATAACCATAGCAATCATAATCGGGGTATGTTGGTAATTTGCCTGTCCCCGTACCCTTATCTCTCCGTTAGACTTTACAGTAACAGCAACCGCTATAGGTCCCTTTTTTACCCAGACATGCTCCCCAAACCAATTTAATTTAGGGCGGTAAACCACAGACTCAGGAGCATGATACTGATTTTTGAGCATTTCCGCAATCCAATCAGCCGTAAGCGGATTAGGAGGAGTAAATTTAATCATATTTTTTATTTATTATCTTCTTCTGACTTCCTTTTTCTAAATTTTATCAATTGAGGCTCCATGACCGCTATAATTCTCACCTCCGTTCTACGGTTCTCTTGGTGCTTTTCCTCTGAACAAGGTACCCCCTCTACGCATTCATTCTGGATTTGTTTTTCTCCATACCCTACGGGGTCCATTCTTAGCTCCTCTATTCCCTTCATTTTTAGATATGCAACACAAGACTCCGCTCTTTTTTGAGAGAGTTTCAAGTTAGTTGTTGCGTCTCCGCGGCTATCTGTATGTGCAGCAAGTTCAATGATTATTCCCGGATTATCGTTAAGGAGGTTAGACACAGCATCTAAAACCTTTGCCCCTTCGGGACGGAGATTTGAGCTGGATACATCAAATAGAATATCAAAACTAAAGGCTTGATTAATTTTGATAGAATCCAACATCATTGTACCGATTATCGTTTTGGGTGCATAGTCAGGGTCCACAAAATTTTCAAAATTAAATCCTTGAATGCAATATTTCACCTCAGTCGCTGTACCACAATCCGTATTAATGACTGCACGCCGGTTCAGGTGAGCCGGTGCTTGAGGGGTTATTTCATACTTTTGGCGCGGTTTCATATAGTAAAACAATAACCCTTCTTCATTCGTATGCTCAATTACCTCCTCCCCTGTATATAGATTTTTAATCTTTACAGGAATGAGTGTCATGTATTTATCTGCTGACCTATCATGAAAAGACCCCTTATACAACACCCAGTCTTTAGGAATCATTTCTATATCCATATCCACCGTAACTCCTTTCATTTTTACCATATCCAACTCCATTTTCATCGTCTCAAACCCGGGTGCCTGAAAAACAATGCGGTATTGAGCATCATTGGAAAGTGAAAATTTTATCTCTCCCATCGCATCAGAACGGTATTCTTTAAGCACAATACTATCTCTTTTGACAAGACAAATCACTCCTTCTTTGGGGTCAAATAGGTCTTTTTCCCTTACAAAAAACTTCACCATGCTTTTATCTTGAGCAGATGCCGTAAGGAAAGTTAGCGTAATAAAAATGCCAAGAAGAAAACATTTTAATAACTTCATGTATAATATTCTTTTCATTAAAACGGTTTTATTAAAAACTATCTTTAAATTTGTGCAAAAATAATAAAGTCTCCTGAACTTTTCAAGGATTTTCCATGAAGCCAATTGTTCTTTTTTTTCTACTGTTTTTCATTAAGTTCCTCCCACTAAAAGCTGCCGATATTGTGTATAAAGACACTGTTTATCGTCAAGATATTAAATCCGTCAGCCTAAGCGGTGAGTATCTCTACCATTATCCGGTTATTTACCTTAAAAGTCAGCTTCCTTTATTCCTCTCCTTTGACCAACTCAACTTTTCCAATGAAGGCTATACGCTTTTGAATGTAGATATTATAAACTGTGATGCAGACTGGCAACCCTCCTCTCTTTTACCCATACAATTTTACAGCGGTACTAACTCGCCAATGATTCAAGATTATCAGTTTTCTCAAAACACAATGGTGCCTTATATCCATTATCAATTTAGTTTTCCACAAGAAGGAGAGCATTTTTTGATGAGTGGAAATTATCTACTTCGTGTTTATAGAGACGGGGACAAAGACGATTTGGTACTGACACGAAGGTTTATTGTAGCCGACAGCAAGGTAGATTATCAGCCCCTGCTTACTCTGACGGCAAATATGCCTCGTATGCGTTTTCAAAATCTAAGCTTTAATATCCATAATATTAGCAATCTCAAAATCACCAACCCCAATTGGGATTTAAAAGTGAAGGTACTTCAAAATTTTCGCTGGGACAATGCGCAAGAGATTCGTAATCAATCCTATATCAACAATACCTTTCGCTATGATTTAGACATCAACCAATCCTTCGATTCAGGGAACGAATTTCGGTGGATTGACATAAGAAGCGTGCGCTTTTATGGGAATAATATGGAAAGCGCGGTACAATCCGATAGCATCTGGCATATTTATCTAAGAAAAGAATCTCCCCGCCCTCAAAACACTTTTCTCTCTATCATGGATAATAATGGTAGTTGGCTGACAGAAGTACAAGAGTGGGAGCAAGATGACATAGAAGCCGATTATGTAAAAACCCACTTCACCTTCAAAGCGTACGAAGAATATGACGGACTCGAAATGTATGTAATGGGAGGGTTTTGTGATTGGCAAACTAAGCCCGAAAATAAAATGACCTATAATTCAAGACTCCGGCAGTATGAAGGCGAAATTCTCCTAAAGCAAGGGGTCTATGATTATCATTATGTAATAAAAAACCCTAAAACCGGACAAATCATTGAATCCCTCTCCGAAGGAACACGCAAGGAGACCGAAAACTACTACCTTGTTTTAGTATATTACAAAAATATCACAGAATTTAGTCATCAACTCGTAGGGTGTTTTGGTGTCAATTTTTGACGGACGTAACCCTCACAATTTCGCACTTATTCTCAGGTTATTACAACCTTTGTTTTTAGGATAATGTAGCCTCCCACATTTATTTTACCCAAAATATACACGTCTTGCTCCGGCTTTGAACCGAACTTAAATACCGGAACTTCGGCTCCGCAATGGTTTTTGAGAAATTCAATCAAAGTTCGATTCCTATTGGCAAATTCCACTTCTTGCTCATTTGTTTCGTCATACACTCGTACTCCTGCTGCAAAGAATGTATCCAAATCTGTAACCATCACTCCGGCAGGCATATCTTCCACTTCAGAAGCCTCTGCCTCAATAATTTTTTGAAGAATAAGATTTCTTTCTGTAACATCTTCTGCCCCTACCACCTCAATTGGATATTCGCTTTCACTCACACACAAAAGCCCGGTAGTCAGTTCTCTTAATTGTTCTTCTAAGCTCATAGTAATCCCTTGTTTATGCCCTATAACCCAAAGGTTAGAAATTTGGTTTGGGGAGAAAATCAGGTAAATGCATTATCTGAAAATACAATGCTCAAAACACGCTGTTTATAACACCTACTGCAAGTTGGTTTGAAAAAAAATAAAAATAAACTTTTTTACCTCCCTACCTTAACTTTTCTCCGAATATGATAAAAAAATATCATATTTGCAAAGTAAAAACTATAAAACTATCATAATTATGAACCTTAAATCATTGTTCAGAACCAAACCCGTTACCGATATTTTGAGGGACACGAAAGAGAATCCGGATATGGAAGGGCATGGAGGGCTTACGATGGAACGAACCCTAACGCTTACCGACCTTACTGCCTTTGGAATTGCTGCCATCATTGGAGCAGGAATATTTGCCACAATCGGCGAAGTATGCTTCAAGGGCGGACCCGGCGTAATCATGCTTTTTATTTTTGTAGGAATTGCTTGTGGTTTCTCGGCGATGTGTTATGCCTCCTTTGCTTCAGCTATCCCAATTTCGGGAAGTGCTTATACCTATTCTTATGCCACCTTTGGAGAGTTATTTGCTTGGATTATCGGGTGGGATTTAATCATAGAATACGCTATCGGAAATATAACCGTAGCTATAGGCTGGTCCAATTATTTTACAGAGTTACTCAAAGGATTTAATATTCACATTCCGCCATACTTGTCCACTGATTTTCTTTCGGCACGAACAGCGTTTAATGCTTCCCTAAGCGGCGATACAAAGGTATTGGAGTCAGAAGAATATCTTGCTTGGATAAATGCCCCCACGCTGGGTGGCTTTCACCTTGTCTTAGATATTCCTGCTTTTATGATTGTTTTATTGATTACAGCACTGATTTATGTCGGAATTAAAGAGTCAAAAACGGCAAGCAACGTAATGGTTGCTATCAAACTTGTCATTATTTTGTTAGTAATCGGAGTAGGCTTTTTTTATGTAAAGCCAGAAAATTGGTCTCCATTTTTACCCAACGGAATCGGCGGGGTGATGAAAGGGGTAGCCGGAGTATTTTTTGCCTACATAGGATTTGACGCAATCTCTACCACTGCCGAAGAGTGCAAAAACCCTCAGCGCGACCTCCCGCGAAGCATGATTTATGCCTTAATTGTTTGTACAATACTATATATCCTCATAGCATTAGTCATTACCGGAATCGTGCCTTATTACCAACTCGAAAGCGTTAAAGATCCAATGGCATATATTTTTAAGGCTATAAACATGAATTGGCTCTCTTATGTCGTAGGAATATCGGCTATTGTGGCAATGACAAGTGTCCTATTGGTCTTCCAGCTTGGTCAACCGCGTATTTGGATGAGTATGAGCCGGGACGGATTGCTTGGACCGGTTTTTAGCAAACTACACCCACGCTTCAAAACACCTGCTTTTTCTACTATAATAACCGGGCTTTTGGTGGGTATTCCTGCTATGTTCTTAAATATGACAATAGTAACCGATTTGACGAGTATAGGAACGCTCTTCGCCTTTGTATTGGTCTGCGGCGGAATGATAATCTTAGACCTCCGGCAACCCGAACTTGAACGGAAGTTCAAAATTCCATTTATGAATAGCAAATTTTTCCTTCTCCCACTCTTGATTTTTTACGGAGTTATCATGTATTTATATGGGGGGGAAAAATTAACATTGCTCTTACCCAAAGATATAACGACCTTTGAACATGCTATCCCTTCTTACATTTTCATCATTACTTTTGTCATCATGGCTATCCTTTCATTCAAACATAAAATTTCATTAATCCCCGTGCTGGGTTTATTAAGTTGCCTATATCTGATGTCTGAAATTCCTGCTCCAAGTTGGTGGAGGTTCTTAGGGTGGTTAGTAATAGGGCTGATTATTTACTTCACCTATAGTTACAAAAACAGTAAATTAAATCGTGTATAGACCCCAAAAATGAATAACAAAAGAATCTAACCTTCTTTTGTTTTGGTTCGTTAAATAGATTCATCTTATCAAAAAACATAGATTATGGATATTTTAGAAAAATTAAAAGAAGCATACGAATATTTAAAAAAACAAACAAATAGCAGACCCAAAGTGGGGATTATATTAGGGACAGGCTTAGGAGGATTGGTAAAAGAAATTCAGGTTGAAAAACAAATTCCCTATAATTTTATACCTCATTTTCCTATTTCTACCGTAGAATCACACTTTGGAATGATGATATTCGGCAAAATAGGGGAGATTGACGTTGTGGCAATGCAAGGACGCTTTCATTTTTATGAGGGATATTCTATGCAGCAAATTACCTTTCCGCTACGGATTCTCAAATTATTAGGGACTGAAACCTTGTTTATTTCTAATGCAGCTGGCGGGCTAAATCCTGCTTATCAAAAAGGAGACTTAATGATTATTGATGACCATATTAATCTCCAAAACTCTAACCCGCTGATTGGTCCTAATCGAAATGAATTTGGTCCTCGCTTTCCGGATATGAGCGCGCCCTATGATAAGTCCCTTATCACGAATGCTCGCGAATTTGCACAGGCAAATAATATCACTGCCCATACCGGCGTTTACATAGCAGTAACCGGACCTAATCTTGAAACAAGAGCTGAATACCGGTTTTTGAGGCAGATTGGAGGAGATGTTGTGGGAATGTCCACAGTGCCGGAAGTCATCGTAGCAAACCACATGGGACTTAGGACTTTTGCTATCTCCGTAATTACAGATGAATGTAACCCGGATACGTTGGTTCCCGTAAAAGTAGAAGAGATTATCAAGGTAGCTACAGAAGCTGAACCCAATCTGACCAAGATTTTGAAGTATTTAATTGTTTCGTCACAAAAGCCAATTTAAACTGATATGAAGTATTTCGTTTTTGCCTTATTTACTTTTATCCTACTGCCGGCTTCCGGAGTATTCGCACAGCAGTACAGAGGAGGTTATGCTTACAATAGACCTAAACCCGAAGTGTTTATTGTACCGGATACCAATATGATAAGCGTTGCCAAAAAAGTGAATGAGGTAGTCAATAATTATAGAAAACAAAACGGACTTACCGCCCTGAAGATGCAAAGGGAACTCAATGATATCGCCTTTGAACATTCCCGTAAGATGGCCTTGGGAATCATTCCTTTTTCGCATACCGATTTCCATGAGCGGGTCAAAAAGGTAGACCGCTACGCCAACATTCCTTATCGTACTGCCGAAAATCTATATGCCCATAAAATCAATCCTTCCAAAATCCCTAATGAAGCACTACAAGGGTGGTATAATAGCCCTGGACACAAGAAAAATATGGACGGGCAGTTTATTCATACCGGAATAGGAGTATGCAGAAGCAAAACCGGCGAAATTTATGTTACTCAATTATTTGTCGGGAAAGCCTCCTTCTTAATCGCCGGCACAAAGGGAATAGAAGCACTAGAGCAAATAGATGAAAGTACAGGCTTGATTTCTCCCCCACCTCCCAATCCTGACGCGGAATAAAATAAATATTCCTCGCCGTACTAAAAGCGACGGGGAATATCTATCACAGATAAGGGATTAAACTTCGCTCACGCAGGAATAATCATTTTCATTGCTGCTATTTTTATTGGATTAAGCATTGTCTTTGCATAAAGTAACAATTTTATTGGAAGAGACTATAACAAACATTA
>CAUJFT010000455.1 GCA_963169475.1 Bacteroidota bacterium
GGGCAAGAGACGGGCTTTCCACCTCAATCCCATCAGTCCAAAGGTTTGTTTTTGGTAGTCTTCTCTTGTTTTATCTAATACCGGTGCTTCCGAATTTTTGACTGCGTCATCTGCAAATTTTCCGGGTGCCCAATAGTTTAGGCGTGCGCCAAGTACTGCAATAATCCCTTGATACCGGATTTCATCTTGATAATATAGCCCTCCATTTTGGGGCTTTACCTTCCACAAATCGCTACTACTGCCCAAGCTGGTAGCGGGAGTTGTGAGGGTGTCATTGACTTGAATCGGTGCGCCTACCCAAGGGCGGGTAACGTCTATCCATTGATATTCTTGAAAAACATGCTCCTGTCCCAACGTCATATAGTGTACTTTGTTCTTAGTCAAGTAAGAAAACTTGCTTTTAAGGGTATATTCTTCGGCATAATGGTCATGCCAAAGGGTGGCAATTCCGTCATTATTAATAAAACCCGAACCGGGATATACATATACTACGCTGTCATTGGGATTAAAAGCGGAAACAGGGGCGGTTACAATGGAAAACGGGTCATATACTTGGTCCACCGTAGGGTTACGGAAAGGTCTTCCATTCGCATCGGCGCGTAAACCCGTAAAAAGACGGGCTATAGAGGCATCCATTGTCCACTGCTCATTCAATAGCCCTCTGATATTCAGTACTGTAAGGTTAGAATTATGCGTAAAAGTATTAGCATTATCGGGCTGTTCCGCAAAAATATATTGTAAACCGGGCTGCATAATCGCATTATTCCCTACCACTTGTAGGGTTCGGTTGTTCTGATTGATATTCAGACTTTTCTGATTCGTTATGGATAGCTTAAAGGCTTTAGATACTTTCCAAGTAAGTTTTATCGTATTGTTCCATTGATTATCCTGACGAGGCGCCCATAAGGAGTCGTTTGTAAAAAGAGAGCTATGAAGTTGGCGTGCATAAACCCTAAAGTAATTGTCGGAGAGATTGGCTCCGGCATTGATAAAGAAAAATAATTTATCTTTGAGAATGGGACCACTCAAAGCAATATTTGCTTGGTCGGTATTCCAACTCACTCCTTCATTTACCTTAAATCCAAGGTTATCTCTATAATATTGCCCGGCAATCTGAAACTGATTGCTTCCTTCCTTGATTCTTGCGGCAACTACACCTGATGAGCCGCTCCCAAACTCTGCATCACTCCCTCCGGTAATAACCTCTACATTGGAAACAGCACCCGCATTTACGTCCACCCCAAACCCGGTACCTGCAAGCGGGTCTTGTGCATTGATTCCTTCTACTACATATTGAGTTTCATATACCCTTCCTCCGCGTATTTGTATCCCGTCAGGCGTTTGGTTTACCCCTACTTGTTGGGCAACAATCCCTTGAATATTATTCACATTCATTTGGGAGATTTGTTCCTCTGTAATTTTAACCTGTGATTTTCCGGACTCTAAATCAATCAGATTTTTTTCGCCTACAATTACTACTTCACCCATTGTTTCAATGGACTCACCCATTTCAACGGCTAATATTTTTTCTGTATTACTCCGGATAGCAATCCCTGTATATTCTTTTTCTGCATAGTTTAAAATGGAAAAGCGAATGGTATAGTCGCCTTCGTTAATTTCTTCGATGAGAAAATTCCCTTCTGCATCTGAATACCCTCCATAATAAGTCCCAACCACAAATACCTCTACTCCTTCAAGCGGGGATTTGGTTTTTGAGTCTGTAACCCTACCTTTGAGTACTCCTTGACCCCAGAGCATTGCCATTCCCCCGAAAAACAGAAAACATAAAGTAGTAACTCGTTTCATATTTTTTATCTGTAAAATCCCTGCAAAAGTAAACAAAATATTCTTGAATTGGGTATCCTTCATAAAATTGACGAATAAATGCGATTTTTAGAAATCAAACCCTCTACCCGCGCTCGCTACCTTACAATACCTAATGGATATTAACCGCAAATATCAAAAACAAATCCACGACACTTGTTCCTTAAATTTTCAATTTTTTCTCCCTGAAAACGAATTTTGTCCTAAGTTAGGTATATATCCGGAAAATCTTTAATTTTGCGCCCGATTTCAGTAAAAATACAAATTATTAATATGTCAGGTAAAATCACATTCACCATTATCAAACCAGATGCCGTTGCAAAAGGACACACTGGTAAAATTATTGACCAAATTATTCACGCCGGTTTCAAAATTAAGGCAGCCAAATTGGTCTATCTTGACGAGAGAGCTGCGGGAGGATTTTATGATATTCACCGTGAAAGACCATTTTTTAAAGACCTTGTTGCCTTTATGACCAGCGGACCTTGTATGCCGATGGTATTAGAAGGAGACAATGCGGTTACGGCTTTTCGTGAGCTAATCGGTGCTACGGACCCTAAGAAAGCTGCTCACGGAACTATCAGAAACCTTTATGCAGACTCTATAGATGCAAATGCTATTCATGGTTCTGATTCTGATGAAAATGCACTCCGTGAGGCGGGGTATTTCTTTGCTGCGACAGAGATATTCTGATAAAAACTCTACAAAAAATATCGCCGTTCGTAATATTTACGAGCGGCGATATTTTTGTTTATATACAAAAAAAATTACTTTAAAAGTCGCCTAGGACGGGGGGAGGCGTAGTATCTCCCTTGATTTCGATGGTTTTATTTTCGGGTTCGGTTTTTTCTTCTGCGGGCGTTTCCGGTTTTTCTTCTACCAAGCCCATTTGCTTTTTCATTTCGATAATTAACTGTTGTGCTGCAAGTTTTTCTAACTCTACGGTATGCTCCATACTTTCTAACTGCTTCTTTTGCTCCTCTTGCAAAGAAAGGGCGAGTTCCGTTTTGGCTTCCATAAATGCCGTTTCGTGATTTAGTTTATTTACCCAATCCTCTGTATCATCTTCGGGGTTCATATTTTCTAAGGCATTCAGGAGTGTTTGTTGTTTTTTTAACTGATTTACCTTATCCAAAAACTGCTTTTTTTCCCTTAAATCCTTTTTATACTGCTCTTTGAGCATATTGCGGTATTCTTCTGAGTTCATATCTTTATAGTAGTTAATAAAATATAGTCTGTCTGTACGTAAAAAAATAAAAGCGGTTACACAGAGTGCTACAATCGTTTTATAAAATCTATGCGGGTAATAACCATTTTTGGTGGGTTGTAGTCGCCCAAAGGGTAGCTATATTTTTTATTACGGCATTAAGAACATCTTTATACGAAGAGAGAAAAGGCTGCTCTTTTTGGGGCAGCCTATATTTTGTATGGTAAAACCAAAAAATAAGATTATTTTTTAGTTTCCTTGATATACTCTTTCAGTCCGTCAGAAGGAACAATCTCCTCTTTATAGGTATAAGTTCCTTTTTCGGTTTTCACAGCCATAATCACTTTTGTGAAGGCTTTAGATTTACTCTTATCGCGGTAACCTGCAACTACTTTCTTTGCCATTTTAGTATATAATTACTATTATAGAAGGTAAATGATTTAAATTATTTAATCTCTTTATGTACGGTATAACGACGAAGTATCGGGTTATACTTTTTCAATTCAATACGTGCAGAAGTGTTCTTACGGTTTTTGGTGGTAATGTATCGAGAAGTTCCGGGTAACCCCGAATTTTTATGCTCTGTACATTCTAAAATTACCTGTATTCTGTTCGCTTTACTTTTCTTTGCCATGTCGCTTATCTATCTTTTTGATTTAGGAGTGCAAAACAAGCTCTTTTTTGAGACATATCCAAATTATAATCCAAAATTTCTGTTATTTTTTATTCTTTTTTGTTTTTTTCTTTTCTTTCTCGGGTTTTGGCGTTTCTATTTCTTGGATTAAAAGGTTTTTTTGTCCTTTTTCAAATTTTAAATATTCCCCTTCGAGTTGAGTAACATCTGTAAGAAAAAACCGGCAATAATTGGTGTTTTCGTCATAAAACTCTACTGCCATTATCAAGGGATTTTCTGGGTTATTTAAAATAGTCATCTTATATTTTGAATTTTGCTCCCAAATGACTTTAAGCACGGGATAAGTCTGGGTAGTATCATTAAATTTTAGAGAATAAAAATCGTGATTTTTAAGTACATAGCGGATATTACCATGCTTTCCCCAATTAAAAGAACCACCGGATAACAAAGACTCCATTTGTCGCGTACTTAACCAAAAGGCAGTTTGCTTACTAAATGTAAGGTCTCCTCCTTTGAGTTTGCGTTCGTCCCACCTACCTTTTGTAGTTGCCTTAGGCTTCATTACTACCTTCCCTTCTTTGGGAATCATTGCTTCAATATCATAATAAAACTCTACTCTTCCTGCCCCGTAGTATTCCGGAAAATCTGTTACTACAATCTTTTGAGGAAATTCTTCTGCCCCTTTGGCGGTTACCGCATGCATCATATATTTGAAACGTGTCCCGATAGTAGTATTAAACGGGGGCAACTGCCCATTATTATCATTATAAATTATAAAAAGCAATACAAATAGGGCAATGATTTTTCGCATGGATTTCACAAATTGAATAGTACGCATTTAAGGAATTTTTATCAATGTAGCACTACAAACATCTGTAATCGTACCCGGGTTACTTGGATAGGTTACGGTATAATATAATACTATCGAGTCAGGCTTTAATATTCCATATCCCTGAAATTCATAGAGACTACCAGCGCATACCTGCTGACGATTGATGTAAAGAGAGTC
>CAUJFT010000456.1 GCA_963169475.1 Bacteroidota bacterium
GTACCCATAATGCAAAAAAAGTTGTCCCGAAATAGACCCCCACAAAGTAAATACCAGGGTTTAGTATCAAGTAAATCGCCAGAATACTCGCCCAGAAGATTGTGCTTCCATGATGCCTTCGGTTCATGAGATAAACAAGCAATATCGTGAGTAAATGGGCGGTAAAGGTGAGTATTCTAACTGCATGTTCTACACTCAATCCGGCTTTATAAAGCAGTGTAATGCAACACATAAATAAGAAATCGGTAGCACCGTCCACGGGAGGCTCGCCCGGGTTCCATACTATGCCGAATCCTTCTCCTAAATGTAAGGCATAGCGCATTAGCATTGCAGCATCTTCAATCGGAGGCTGCGAAAAATCTGTCAGGATAGCACTGCTTATATATGTTAGCAAGCTAAGTAGCAGCAACATTATTCCGTCTATGAGGTTTTTATGAGTAGTAGTCACTATCTTTGAGGGATTATTATCCCGCAAATTAACGCATTGAGAGGTATTTTACAAAGTATAATAAAAAAAATCTACGGCTCATTCTGACCAATCCTAAACCTTACACGGATACCGCCCTCTACAAGAAAGGAAAAATGGCAGAATACTAATCTTCAATTCCTTGGTAAAATCGGAGATATTAAAACTACGGTTAGAATCTATAGCGTAGCTACTGTTATTTTTTGTATATCTGTTTTGCAGAAATTGTTATTCTGTTCCACGAATTAATGATTACGATTAGCATAATAATTTGTGCGGTGAGCTTTTCTCCAAAATATTCCCTCGTCTTCGCATAAGTCTCATCACTTACTCCGCCCTTATAAATTTCGGTTACCTCCTCTGTAAGCTGCAAAAGACATCTCTCCTCTTCAGAAAACAAGTGCGACTCATGCCATACCGATATTGCAAAAATTTTCCTTGCAGTTTCACCATGGGCTAATGCCTCTTCGGTGTGCATATCGAGACAGTAAGCGCAGCCGTTTATTTGTGAGGCTCTAATCTTTATTAAGGCTTTATATAGCGGAGATAATTGGCAACTTTCGCCCCAATTTTCGAGGGTAATCATTGCTTCATAAGCAGCAGGTGCGAGTATTTGTATTGATTTTCTCTTTTGTGTCATTATTGTATTCAGCAAATATGGAGTAAAAATAATACTTATTTTGAAGATTATAAATTACTGATGATAAAAAACTTGGATTCAAATAATAAACACAACTAAGGAGGAAAAAAAGACTTTACTTCATCAGAAGAAAGAGGCTTACCCGTGCCAAAACACGCCTGCTAAACCCCGCAATCCGGTGCTTACGAAGCAGTAGAAAGCGTCGGTATAATTAGCTTTTTTTGATAGTAAATGAGCCGTCTTCTTTGAGTTTATTTACCTTGACAGAAATTATATCGCCCACCTTTCCTCTATAATTATCAAAAATCATATTAGGCTGATATTGAGTGCCATCTTCAAAAGTAATTAACATAAAAATTTTATTCCCTTGAATCTCTTTAACTATCCCTTTTACCTCCATCCCTGTTTTGAGATTGGCTACTTTGTTCAAAGGTGCTCCTTGTTTCGTTTCTCCTTTTATATCCTTATTTTTTTTATAATTTTCGCTTTACCCGAAGAAAGTTCCTCCTGCATAGGCGTTTCCGAGAACTGCCCGTATCCTACATTGGTCTTTGCTCCGATGCCGAGAGTGAGGAGAATTTGCTTGAAAAGCTCACGTTTTTGGGATTTTGTTAATAGGTTGCCTTTTAAGTCAAAATGAAATTTCCATTTTACATTTGGAAGAATTTTTAGGAAAGGAATCGGCACAGGATTTTTCAACATAGCTTGCTCATAGGTCATATTATCCTTGATATGAGGCGTAATAGAATCAATACCCAATATCCAATCGTTTTTGCCAGCTTTTACAATAATTGCATCTAAAAAAATATCTCTTTCATAAATAGAATAAAACTTTTCTTCAGGCTTGATTTTACTATTATCCTTGATTCCCTCAAAAATAGCTAATTCCAATTTCGTAATTTTCTGCTTTGTACGCTCTTTTTCATCGCTACTTAATGCATCCAATTCTTCCATAGATTTACCCGTCAATAAGCTTTCAATCCAAAGTGTTTTAACCCACTTTTTTCTATCGGGGGTCTTCTTGTCTTTTTCCCATTGCGGAAAAGCTGAACGCAACAGCCCCTTTACGGAACTCCCCGGAATGATAGGCAAGCCGGTGGTATAATCAAAGAAAAAACCTAGCTTGAGTTCCCCCTTAGCAGAAACCTCATGTTGATAGCCCGAACCAATCAAAAGTCCCGGGTAAGTCGTATATAGCTCGATATTATTTTCTTGATTATTTGCATAATAAAGAGGTAAAGTGTCTATCGTATAAGCAGATTCTGTTAGGTCTTTATTTTTGGTTTTATACCTTTGTTCTGTAGCCTCAGTTTCTAAGACTTTTTTAGATTTACCCTTTTCAATTACTTCCCTATCAGATAAGTCTTGACCATGAAAGTAATTACGATAATATTGCCAATTTAAGTTGGTATTTGCATTCATAAGGTTATTCTTGTTTGTCATCAGTTAGAGAAAAGGTACGAATGGCTCTTTTTAGTGCGACCGAAGCATCTAAGATAAGTTGTTCGTCATAGGCATCTATAT
>CAUJFT010000457.1 GCA_963169475.1 Bacteroidota bacterium
TGAGTTGTCAAGGTATAGGCTGCGCCCATGGCTAACTCAAAAGTGCCGGGAACTTCTAAGCGGTAAATACGCTTTGGGTTAAGTCCAGCTTCAAGGAGTACTTTTTTTGCCCCTTCGTATAAAGCATTTGTAACTTTGGGATTCCATTTGCTCACCACTATGGCTACTCGCGTATATTCATGCGCTCCTCTGTTGGAGTATTGTATATGTGACAAGTCGTGTCCGCTCATGATTCTGCGCGACCTATGTGTTTATCAATAGACTGCCCTTCTTGGCTGTTTGGGTATTTATCCTTGATAATTTTATACAAGTCTAATGCTTTGTCTTTTTTTCCTGCTTCCTCATAGGCTTCTCCGGCGAGTTTAAGCATCATTGGGCGGATTGCGTCATCTTTTTCAGAAGTGGCATTCGCCGCTTTTTCAAAGTATTCGGCAGCTTCCATTGACTTACCTAAGTCTTCGTGCGCAAATCCTAATGCAAGGTAGGCAGAGGCAGATACGAGATTATCGCCTTTGGAAAAATCTTTCAACAAAGCAATTCCTTCCTCTGTTCTTCCTTCTTTTATTGCAGCAATCCCCGCTCTGTATTTTGCCATATTCCCCTCCTTTGTACTGCCATATTCGCTTACTATGTTTTCAAGCCCTACAGCGACACCATCTCCTTTGAGTGCTTTTTGAAGAGAGTCTTTCTCCCAATAATAGACAGCAGGATAGCCGGCAAGTGCCGCTTCTTTGCTTTTGGACTCATTGAGGGATTTCATCACAAAGTATCCTAATACCCCTAATACTACTACTCCAATCCCAATGATATAAAGTTTGTTTTTTTGAAAAAATTCAGATGCGTTACTACCCGAAGAGGTATCTTCTGTAACCTCTACTACTTCTTCCATCTCAATTTCCAGTTCTTCTACCTTCTTTTTTGCCATATCTAAAAAAAATAAATTTTTATCGTTACATAATGAAAAACCCGCCCGTAAAAACGGTTCTTCAAAATAGAGTGCAAAAAAAACAAATATGTATTAATTCTGCAAAAATTTTATTATAAAAACCTTGTTTTTAAGTAAATATTTATCTGTATCTTGGACACAGATGAAAGAGAAGTCCCCAGCATGACAGAAATGCTTCATAAAAGAGAAAGCAGAGGAGGAGGGAAGTTTTTTAATTTTCGGAGAAAAACTAGTCTCTTTCTACTCCATTAATTTAAAGAGTAGGTCAAGGTTTTGTTTATAATCCTCTACGTTTTCAAGGTGATAATAAGACATTACTACGGAGTATTTGTAGCGCTCAAAGGTAGAGGCAATAGGAGAGGGGTTCAGGAGGTTCACTTTAATTGTGATTCTAAGTATATTAGAACTAGCAACGGGATTGACGTAGAGGCTAAGTACTGTAGCGTTTGCAGATTCTACAATTCTGCCTACTTCGGATAAGCTATAGTTGTTTTTTTGTGTTTCGACAATGATAATACTCCCTTCTTCATTAACCGCAAACATGTCTCCAAGTTTCTGTACAATATCCCTGATTGTGATTACGCCTAAAAAATGTTTATGAATATCACAAACCGGCAAAATTTCTAATTTATATTTTGACATGATGGATAACACGTCATACAAATGTTTTCCTTCTAATATAAAAAGGCTATTATGCTGCCCATGAGGGGCATGTTCATCTATATAGATTGTTTCCCGTATAGCAGCGTCCTCACTCTGGGCATCTAATAGGTCATTTTCTTTTATAATTCCGAATAAGGAATCACCCGAAATCACGGGTAATTGCGTTACTTTAAACTCGTTCATCCAATCTAACACAAGCCTAACAGTATCACTAAGTTTTACTGCGGGGAGTGTATCCGATATTAACTCAGCGGCTATCATATATACATTAAAAAATTCAAAATACGCTTATCTCCCCACAAAAACCCATTTTAAGCATAAAAGGTTTTCATTGTATTAAGCAGTTTGTATATTCTCCCGTTCTCGATTTTTGCTTGCTGTCATTCCTCATAAAAAGGGGCTTCTTCGGGTTTAAGCCCGTTTCCATTAAAAGTAGTGGGTAGTTTTTTGTTTGTTTTTACGCCAAGTTCTCGGAGTTTTTCTGCCCTATTTAGCAGGCTGTCTCTGCCGGTAGTGAGGCGATGCACTGCCTTGTCGTAGCCGTCAGTTGCTGCGCGAAGCCCTTTGCCTACCTTATCTAACTCTTCTGTAAATACCATAAATTTGTCATATAAAAGCCCTCCTTGTCGGGCAATTTCGGCAGCGTTCTTATTTTGCTGTTCTAGTTTCCAGATGGAGGAAACGGTTTTAAGGGTTGCTAACAAAGTGGTTGGGCTTACAATTACGATTTTTTTCTCAAATGCCTGATAAAATAAATCGGGTTTAAAAGAAATAGCCGCACTAAAAGCGGATTCAAGCGGCATAAACAATAATACAAAGTCTGGAGAAAATAGCCCGCTTAGGGAAGAATAATGTTTTTCGCTCAATTGTTGTATGTGTAAGGAGATAGATTCTATATGCTTCTTCATAAAAGCGCGCTTTTCTATTTCGGATTCCGCGCTACAAAATCTTTCATAAGCGGTTAGAGAGACCTTAGCATCAATGATTAAATGCTTATTATCCGGCAATTGAATTACTACATCGGGCTGCCTTCTTTCCCCGTCTTCATTTTTAAGGTTTGCTTCTCTAGACTGTACAATGAACTCATCGCCCTCCCTCAATCCGCTATTTTCCAGAATTTTGGTAAGCACAAGTTCTCCCCAGTTTCCTTGTGCTTTGCTATCTCCTTTGAGTGCTTTGGTTAGTGCGTGGGCTTCGTGAGAAAGTTGCTGATTCAAATCTAACAGACGCGCTAATTCTTTTTGAAGATGATGTCTTTCTTTGGACTCTAAGTTATAGGAGTCTTCTACTTTTTTTTCAAATGCTGTTAGTTTTTCTTTGAGGGGTGTAAGCATATTTCCCAATTTCTCTTGATTGGATTCGGAGAGTTTTTCGGTATTTTCTGCAAGAAGTTTGTGTGCTGTATTTTCAAACTCTGTTTGCATTTGCTTTTGCATACGCATAAATTCTAACTCCTTGGCATCAAGCCGCTGATTGGCTGCTTCCATCTCTGCGGATAGCTTGGCATTATCTGTATGCAGCCTTAATATTTGGAAGTGCTGCATCTTCATCTCTTCCTGATTAGCACTTAATTCTGCGTCTTTAGCGGAAAGCAGTTTTTTTACGGCATAATTCTCCGCCATTAATACTGCACTCTCTTGAGAACGTTTACGCTCTCCTTGATTATACCAGACCCAAGCCGTAACTCCTGCAAGTAGTAGCCCTAACGAAAGCCCTAAAGTAATATAAACCAGCATCTTTATAATAAAAAGTTAATAATTTGAAAATAAAAATTATCCGTAAGTAGAAAATAAACCCCGCGAAAGCGTGGCTAAAAGTAGTATTTTTTTCGGAAAATATCTAATTTTTGTTTTTTTATTTCCAAGAGAAATACATAACTTTTTATGAGAATAAATAAAGCTGCTCTTCGCCATGTTGAACAAAACGAAATATCACACCCAACAAGGAATCAAGCCCGCTCTGAAGAGGTGAAATAATGTTTATATAGTAATATCACTCCTGCGGGGCGGCGGGAAGATGATCAAAGGATAATACTTTTGTCTATTAAGATGCCCTCTACGGGGTTAAAAAATATATAGGGATATGTGCTACCTATTCAAAAAATGTCAGGTAGGATATCCAAAAGCAGTACTTTAACCCAAGATAAGAAATTTTCATTAAATAAGCGGCTGTCTAAACCCCAAAACACATACCCTGTCGCATGATGAGAGGGAATCCCATTGCTTAATGGTAAGTCCCCGTAAAAAACTCATCTTCCTCACAACCAAAATCCCAAATATCTTCATAGGTTCCTACTCTCCGAAGTAAGGCACAACGGACCAATCCTTAATAAAGGACAGAGAAAATTCTTATTTTGCCTCCGAACTCTATGATAAATAAACAGAGAAGATATGATACCTAATTGTTTTTTTTCGCAAAAATACAAATTTTTATAGTGTATTTAGTTTGTTCGCGCTTCTTTTTTTTGTTGCAGATAGCAGTAATTTTTCCCAATCCTGCATCTATATATCGCAAGGGATATTCACATATCGGGATAGGGTATAAAGTGTCCTAAAATCACCTTTCTCTTGAGCCAACTTGTAAACCACTACGATACTAATATAGGATAATTCACCATTCAAATAATATTAATTTCTAAGTACTCTGATTATATATAATACGCTTTTTTAAAAATATGAATTAGAAATTACATAAATACTACATATTACTTTTATATCAAGGGTCAATATTTGTATTACTTTTGCATTATTAAACAAGATAAAGAATTTTGTTTGATGAAAAAATAGAGAAAACATACATGCGATTACGATACTAAATTTTCGCTTTGAGTTTGAAAAAGAATAATAAAGAGTATGTTAATCAACCTTAACCGTGATTTCACTCATCAATAGCGGTACTACGGGTAGAGAAGATATAAGCAACATAAGAATTTCAAATTAAATATAAATCATTTAGCTAAAAAATTTAAATTATGGATATTGTTGAAATAAGCGTTAGTCAAACCGCAAAAAACATGATACTTTTACAAGATGTTTTTCGCAAGCATCAACACGAGGTCGAAAAAAAGTTTGACATTTCCTATCTTGAAATGGAACTAATACAATTTGTGTTAAAATCGGGGCATCTTAAAATGCGGGATATTGCAAATAATTTTTACATAAAATTGAGTACTCTCACTACAATCATTGATAAAGCCGAATCCCATAAACTGCTGAAAAGAGTACCCTCTAAAGAAGATAGAAGAGTTGTATTTCTTGAAGTAACTAAAAAGGGAGAAGATATCTACAATAAGTATCTTGACCTTATGAAAGATATTACCCAGAGAATTCAAAAAAGTATGAGCGCGGAAGAATTCAATAGATTTTCCAGCGTTACCGAAAAAATGTTAGAAATGCCTTTAATCTAATAAGAATAAAATACAAGCTCCCCCAAAGCAAAAGTCGCTAGGGGGAGTTCTTTAATTATAAATGACATAAAAAAAATGCCGATAACAGAAGAATGGTTTTCTTATTGGTTTGGTTCCCCATACTATCCTCTATTGTATCAGCATAGAGATGAGCAAGAGGCAGAGCAGTTTCTCTGTTGGCTGATGGCTTCTCTCAAAAAAGAAAAATCCTCCCAAATCTTAGATTTAGCCTGTGGAAGAGGGCGACATGCACGATACCTAAATAGTCAAGGTTATGAAGTGCAAGGCTGGGATATTTCGGAGGAAAGCATTGCAGATGCTAAAAGGTATGAAACCGATACCCTTAAATTTGAGGTTCATGATATGAGAAAGCCCTTTCTTTCCTCTAAATTTGATATTATATTAAACCTATTTACTAGCTTTGGATATTTTGAGAATGTCTCCGAAAATGAATTGGTTTTGAATAATATCCATGATGCACTAACCTCAAATGGCAGATTTGTAATAGATTTTCTAAACCCCAACTATATTATTCCTCGCTTAGTACCCTATGAAGAAAAGACAATAGACAATATTATTTTTAAAATA
>CAUJFT010000458.1 GCA_963169475.1 Bacteroidota bacterium
AGCGATGAGAATTGTAACCGCTTCGGGGGAAGTGCTAGAATGCACTGCCAGCAATAACCCCGAATATTTTGAGGCAGCACGTATTGCAATGGGGACGTTTGGCGTGATTACTCAAATGACCCTCCAATTGGTTCCTGCCTATAAATTATTTTACCACGCTACCAAGACAACCGTCGCGGATTGTCTGTCTAATTTGGAAACCCTGAAGAAAAACCGAAACTTTGAATTTTATTATTTCCCATTCACCGAAGTGGCACAAGTAAAAATCATGAATGAAACCCCTGATGAGCCACAGCCCTACGGATTATCTAACTATCTATCCGACTTAGTGCTTGAGAACGGCGTTTTTCAAATTATGAGTACAATCTCTAAGCATATACCCGGCACTACCACAAGCATTAGTCGCTTTGCAGGTTTTGCCGTAAGCTCTGCTTCGCGTAAATGCAGGAGTTATCAGGCCTATCCTACAGTACGATTAGTAAGATTCCATGAAATGGAGTATAATGTTCCGGCAGAGCATTTTACCGAAATATTTAAAGAAGTAAAAAAATGTATTGATAATAAACGATTTAGAACACATTTTCCCTTAGAATGCCGATTTGTCAAGAGTGATGATATATGGTTAAGCCCAGCTTACGGTCGAGAGAGTGCATATATCGCAGCACATAACTATCAAGGAATGCCTTACAAAGAGTATTTTGGCGCGTTAGAAGAAATTTTTAGGCATTATGGAGGTCGCCCGCATTGGGGCAAGATACATACTTGCAATCAAGCCTATCTCCAATCCGCCTATCCCCGATGGCAGGACTTTAAACGCCTTAGAACTTCATTAGACCCCACCGGAATGTTTTTGAACGGATATTTATCGGAGTTATTGGCAGATTAAATATTGTATAATCTCCAACCTATTTATAGTAAGTACTCGTTTTAAATTAGTTTATAATATTATTTTTAATTAAAAAGCTGATAAATAGCTATTTGTGAGAACTAAGAACTCATCATTAAAAACTAAGAACTACTTATATGGGAGTAGTTTGGGTTTTGTTTAAATGGGTTTCAGGAATGACAAAATAACTGATAATTAGAATAATAAGTCTCATTAGTCTTGTAAATTATAACAATAAATTGTTTACGCTACCCGAATTTTTTATATAGGGTAACAAGTAAAGTTCGCCCCATGATGTTGAGTTATGTCAAATTTTTTTTATACCTTTACCCCCAAAATTCAAGCGGCATCAGGCATGAAAGATTACCTTAAATACACTACATTCGGAATAGAAATCCTACTCTATGTTGGTATAGGGGTTTGTATTGGTTATTATATTGATAAAAAGACCGGTACCGAGAAACCCTGGTTTTTGTTGGTATTCTCCTTATTAGGTTGTGCGGCTGCCGTTTATAAAATCATTCGCTTTTCCGGAAAAATAAAATGAAGACTACTACTTTTTTAGGGCTTATTACTGCCGTTACACTCCTAATGTTTGGAATTGCCTATCTTTTGTTTGCAAAAAAATACACCGATGACACCTTCCAGTTTATTAATGCAGGCATAGCCGTATCCTATATTACCACAGTTTGCGCCTTTCTCCTTTCGCAATCGGCACTTATGGCTTCCGTTATCAAATTTATGACCCATTTATTTGGAAGCATGTTTGCCAAAATGATAGTAGGCATTGCCGTTATCGTAGTGGTAATTATCTTTTTTGGAGAATATAAAAAACCATACATATTCTCTTACTTCGTTGCCTACTTCTTGCATACCGGTTTGGAGGTATTTGTACTCATGCGAAACCTCCAACAAGCCTCCGCCAAAACAGAACCGACAAAAGAATAGAGGGCTTGGGTGCTTGGGGTCAGCATCAACTGGTAAACACTCAATATTCAAACAGAGGCAACGAATGAAATACAAAAACATAAGAGAAGAAGAGCTTAAAAACAAGGTCGGTGCGGATTGGTTTAACCTCTTTGACACTACAGTCATAATGGGGAATATTGACTTTACGGTATTCCCAAAACAAAACAATGTGCTAGGGCGACTACCCTTGCTTTGGGCGGAAGCCAAAACGGGTGATTTCGATATTCCGACAATGTTTGTACAACTCATATTAACAATCGGCAAAGCACGAACCTTTGACAAATCCTTACCTCCAGCCTTTTTGGGCGCGTTTGACTTCAAAAAAATCGCCTTTGTTTCCTATACGAATATTCAAGACATTTTTTATCTCAACGACTTTAATTGGAACGTAACCCCAAGCAATCAAGAAACCAAAGAGTTCCGGCTAATTAAAGAACGCATCGAAGCCAATCTTAAACAGAATAGCTACATTTATAATTATCTTAAAGACGAAAAAGACCTAAAAACCTTTATCGCCAACAATATCGCTAAGGCAACAGAAATAAGTAAAATTAAAATTGACAAAAATAATTTTATCCCCATATACTTACGCTGGCTCGAAGTGGTAAAACCCGTTATTGACGTACATTGGGGCGACCTAAGAAAAG
>CAUJFT010000459.1 GCA_963169475.1 Bacteroidota bacterium
AGTTTTAAAGGTACTCCTTATATTTTGAATAAAAGGATACTCTTCCGCAAGAAAATGCTCATCTTCCGAAACTGCAAGATTCATTTTTCGGTATTTTTCTTGATAATACGCCCCTACTTGAATACAGTGAGGAAAAACCACAATTAACAATTGGGCATGATGTTCTGCTGCAACCTCACGGAGTTTTTTTAATTTTTCTACAAGAATTTGAGCATCTTTTTCGCGTTTACCTCCCGCAGTTACGGATTCGAGGAGTAGGAGAGAATCCGCATGTAAAGACTGTTGTTCATAAGGCGAAAACTTTTGAGGAGAAAAAGGAACGATATACGCGTCTTTATCATTTGTAGGATGAAGACCCGTTTTGTTTTTAAATTGTCTAAATGCCTTCCATTGCCCGGCTTTGTAATTAAAAAGAGCTAAAATCTTTAAGTGATTAGATAATCCATAATATAAATTTTTGAAAAAGTTACCCCTTTCCCAATTGATGTTTTTATGAATATTTGCCAAATCATTCCCTACATAAATCTGATAAACCATAATAGACGAAGGATATTTTTTAAGCCTACCAGGGGCAAGGGTTAGGGTCTCAAGAATCCCCGTACCAGAAACGGAGTGATTTACCACTGAATACTCCGGAAGGCTATCCCTAAGTATCTGAACATAAGAGTTTTCGTAAGCCGTGAAGGAGTCTCCAAAAACAGAAAGAAAAGGTCTTTGGTTGTCAAAGGTCGCCGGAGGGTTATAGCTTTTTAGTTCTTCTCTATAAAAATCAATCCAACCCGAACGATATATTAATTCCAGAACCACTGTGCAGAGTAATAAAAGATACACTATATATCCAATCGTTTTTCTTACTTTTTTTAAAAATACCCCTAACATGCTATTTATTTTTTACAAAGATAGTGTTTTTCTCTTGTAAGCATTAGCTGTAGTTCCTATTTCTGTCCGAAAATTTAAAACAACCGGTATGACAAACCTTAATGACGCGCTGCTCTCATGCACATTACTTAAAAACGTAACCTATAGAATTGAAAGCATTTGGCCATTTTGAAGAAAGAAATACTGCTTATTTCGTCTTAAGTCGGACAAATTGCCAAGGCTTCCCCAAACGGCAGAATTACAGAAAAAGACGCAATCAATGTCCTAAACCCACTCGCATGCGCACTTAAGGAGTACTATACAGAGACATCAATCCCAAAAATATTATCATTACTGAAAAAGAAGAGGTAGTATGTAACTATTCAGGTAGGAAAAGTGATGGTTTTCAGTGATTTAAAAAAACACCCAAATTTGTTCATTTTTCACATTAAAAATAGAGTATTTGATTTTCAATAATTTAATCTTGGTTCAGTTATTGGAAATTTTTTCTTCATTTTTTAAACAATTGATTTTCAAAGCCAATAGTGCCTGAATAGTTACAAAGCCCAATATTTATTTTGGGATTGAGGTTACGTTTTATAAACGAATCAGACCATCATAATCACTACGACGGTCTGCCCTTAATACCCTTTTTTACTAACTTATGAAAAAGTAAAACTTTTTCTTTTAACCTTTTAATCTTATTACAACACAAAGATAGCATGGGAGGCTTATCCCCCTCCACGCGCTTTTAGAATACGGTTTAAAACAAAAGGAATACGTTAATGAATATTGAGAATCCGTTTGTTTTTGATTAAAATAAAGAAGGAGAGGGGAGGAGCTGAAAAGATTTTCTATGGTATTTCGTGATACCATTTGATAAGATAGCCCTACGATGTGCTTCTGTAGGGTAGCCTTTATTCTCTTTCCAGCCGTATTCTGGGAACTCCTTATGGATTTTTTCCATAAAGTCATCACGAAAGGTTTTGGCTAAAACGGAAGCTGCGGCGATGTGCATATACTTAGCATCTCCTTTAACGATACTCCGGTGAGGGATTCTGTGTGGGCGAAAGCGATTACCGTCAATACATAAAAAATCGGGAGAGACAGAAAGCTCGTTTATCGCTTGGTGCATCGCTTCAAATGTTGCTTGCAAAATATTTATAGCATCAATTTTTTTTTCATCTACAAATGCAACATGATAAGCCACAGCGTTTTGAATGATAATTTTGCGGATTTCTTTCCGAATAGTAGGGGTTAGTTTTTTGGAATCATTCAGTCGTTCACATTCAAAATTATCAGGGAGAATAACCGCCGCCGCTACGACAGGACCGGCAAGGCAGCCTCTACCTGCTTCATCTATTCCGGCTTCTATTTTTTCGGGGTCATATTTTAAAATCAGTGCCATATTGTATTGGTGCAAATTGGTTTTCAGTATTTTTTGCATTCGATTGCGCGAATCTTGAAGGTCCATTTAACTAAGAGATAAATTATGAAACATAAACTAATTTATCTTTTTTCTCTATGAGCGCGCCTATTGCTTTTATGGGTATTCCCATAGCGTTACAGCATTCTATAAAATCCATTTCATATTCAGGCATGACCGCAACCAAAAGCCCGCCGCTTGTCTGGGGGTCAGCAAGAATGGCTTTTTGGTAATCCGTAATTGGAGAAATAGTATGCCCATAACTATCCCAATTTCGGTTTGTGCCACCCGGGATACACTTTAATTCAATATACCTACGGGCAGCCTCAATAACGGGAACCGCCTCAAACTCAAGTTGCGCACTTAGCCCGCTACCCGTGCAAATTTCTGTCAGATGTCCCAATAATCCAAATCCGGTTACATCAGTCATCGCCTTTACATAAGTTAATCTTCCAAATACCTCTCCCGCACGATTTAATTTCACCATATAATCCCTACCAATGTTTTGATGCTCCGGGAGCAATACTCCTTTTTTTTGAGCGGTAGAAAGAATCCCCACCCCAAGCGGCTTAGTAAGAAATAGTTTGCATCCGGCTATGCCTCCGGTATTTTTTTTGAGGTTCTTGATTGCTAAACGTCCGGTTACGGCAAGCCCGAATAATGGTTCCGGATTGTCAATACTATGCCCTCCAGCTAAGGGGATTCCGGCTTCTGCGCATACATACCGGCTACCCTCTATGATTCTCCGCGCAACTTCCGGCGGGAGTTTATCTATGGGAAGCCCAAGAATAGCGATTGCCATGAGTGGAGTACCACCCATAGCATATATATCACTGATTGCATTGACGGAGGCTATTCGCCCAAAGTCGAAGGCATCGTCCACAATGGGCATGAAAAAATCAGTAGTACTGATGATCGCGGTTCCGTCTCCAATATCTAATACGGCGGCATCGTCTCTCGATTCATTCCCTACTAAAAGAGTAGGCGGCAAGGGGTACTTTATATCAGAATGTAGAATGGAGTCGAGTACCTTAGGCGAAATCTTACAGCCGCATCCGGCACCATGACTAAATTGTGTAAGTCTTATTGTTTCTGTATTTTTGTTTATCATATAGGTTTTATACTAATTACCAATATTATGCATGTAAGTAGTTCTTAGTTTTTAGTGATAAGTTCTTAGTATTCTCAAATAATTGTTTATCAATTTTTTAACTAAAAATAATATCATAAACTAATTTAAAACTAGTACTTAAAAGCAATAAAATTGCACTATGGTTTAATGACAAAATATTCTTTTAGAATTTCTAACATTTTAGGACTCATGCCCTCTGCGTTTTCTACTTCTTCCCAAGTTTTAAAATATCCGTTAAGTTTCCGGTAGGTAATCCATTGGCTTACGGCATTTTTTTGCATAAACGGATAGCGGGATAATTCATAGGCTGAAATATGATTTAGCGATTTTTTTTGAGGCGGGGAAGAAGGATTGACGGTTAGCCATGATTTCATTCTTTCGTAATTTTCAGGGGTAATACCCCAAACAGCATTTATATGTTCAACGCGTGCAAATCCCCCGATATTACTCCTCATTTCCAATATTCTTTGTGCGGTTTTTTCACCGATTCCGGGGATTAACACAAGTGCCTCTGCCGTAGCCGTATTTAAATCAGTAATTGTAGGTTTGGTAGGAGGCGTTACTTCTGTTTTTTCGGGCAGTGTTCTTTCTGTATTTTCGGGAATAGCCGAAATATGAGAAGTTTCAGCCAATTCGGATTCTGTTTTTGTCAGGTAAAGATACGGGAGTATTTTTTCAAAGGTTTCCGGATCAATTCCATAAACCTGACGGATATCCGTTACCGCCCTAAATCCATTTTTTTTACTATTCCTAAATTTAACTATCCTTTCTCCTAGTACCTTCCCTATTCTGGGTAGTTGCCCAAAGTCTTCTGCTGTGGCAATACGAATGTCTATATGAGGGGGATTCTCTTTGGAAGAAGAATATTGGAGATTTTTTTCTTTTTTTCTAAGAGAAGGTGGGATACTATCCAATACAAGCGAAGGAAGAATCCTCTCGAAAGTTTCCGGCTTCAATCCATATACTTTGGAGAGTTGATTCAAGTCAGAAAATCCTCCTATAATATTCCGGTATTTTATAATTCTTGCACTGAGTTTTGCTCCGATTCCGGGTAGCTTTTCCCAGCTTGCAGAGTCGGCAGTGTTTACAAAGACAATTACTTGTTCGTGGGTAGCGTCCTTTGGGAAATTGGCTTTGGAGCTATGTTTCGCTACGAAAATTGAGGGGACAAAACTTTTACAGAACAAAATACCGGCAATCATTACAAATAGCAAAAAGAATCCTCTTTTTTGAGAGGGACTAAATAGCGATATGTGAGCGTTGAATATCATATTTTATTATTTAAGCAACTCCCCCTAGTCCGGTTTGTTTTTGCCTATAAGCCCGCAAGGCTGCACTAATCGGTTGATTTTCTGGAGAAGATAAATCAGGGTCAGATTCTATGAGGCTAAATGCGGCTTCTCTTGCTTCTTTGAGAATTGCTTGGTCTTGTACTATATTTGCAAGTTGAAATGCGGGTAGCCCGCTTTGGCGCGTTCCCAGAAAATCGCCAGGTCCTCTAATTTCAAGGTCTATTTCTGAGATTTTGAATCCGTCAGTATGGTCTGTC
This sequence comes from Bacteroidota bacterium, assembly GCA_963169475.1. GTDB lineage: Bacteria > Bacteroidota > Bacteroidia > J057 > J057 > JAAFHL01. The sequence continues at coordinate 4,966 of CAUJFT010000459.1, forward strand.
ATTGCTTTGAGGCGAATGCGCGCCTCGCTAGATCGCTTTTGATTAGTCATCAATATACAGTAGGATTGATGTTTCCCGCGTCCGACTCTTCCCCTAAGTTGATGCAGTTGAGAAAGTCCGAATCTTTCGGCGTTTTCTATGACCATGATAGAGGCGTTTGGGACATCTACTCCTACTTCTATGACGGTGGTGGATACAAGGATATTTGTTTCTCTTTTGAGGAAACGGTGCATTTCCATTTCTTTATTTTCAGAACTCATT
>CAUJFT010000460.1 GCA_963169475.1 Bacteroidota bacterium
ACCTAACTATTCTATCTTATTTTTTAAATTTCTAATTTATTCAAAAAAAAATGTAAATTACAATTTATAAAGAAAGGATAAAGGGTAAAATAAAATTAGCCATTAAGAACCCGCCTACCATGAAGCTAATTGTAGCAATCAAGGAAGAAAGTTGTAGGTTAGACAGCCCCATAATTGCGTGTCCGCTTGTACACCCCCCGGCATAGCGTGTGCCAAAGCCCACTAGGAATCCCCCAACCACTATCAATAAAAAGCCTTTAAGGCTAAAGAGAGACTGCCAATTCAGGATATCTAATGGTACTAAGTGGTCATAGTTTGTAATACCATACGCTGCCAATTCCGTTGCTAATTTGGGATTTACTTCTATCGGGTTGGGGTTTGATAGAAACTTCATGGCGATTATTCCACCTAAGAAAATGCCAAATACAAAGAAGATATTCCACATTTCCTTTTTCCAATCATACTTAAAAAACGGAATATTTGCGGGAATACACGAAGCGCAAATATGTCGTAATGAGGAGCTTATCCCAAAGGTTTTGTTTCCTAATATTAATAATGCAGGAACAGTTAAACCGATTAAAGGACCAGCTACATACCATGCCCAAGGCTGCTTTAAAAATTCTATCATTTTGGTTTTACTTGTTTTAGTTAATGAGTCTTTTTAATTCGTTAGTGGGGAAAACTCTGGACTATCGCCAACGTATTTCTCCATTTTTAAATGTAATTAGTGTAGGGACTACCCTTACTTGATAGGTGTCTGCGATTTGTGGATTTTCTTCAATATTTATTTTGAGTACGCTTGCAGTTTCGCCTACACGGTTTTCTAATTCTTCTAAGATAGGCAAAAGGAATTTACAGTACCCACACCCTTCCGCAAAAAATACCAATACTGGTTTATCTTTATTGGTAATTGCTTGGAAATCCATATTAAGTTAAAAATTAGTGGGGTTCTGATTTATTTTTATCCGATTGAAACATAGAGAACAAAAGTCCTCCCATCATTGCGCCGTAAATCGTGCTATTAGTAGGGTTAGAGGTGATAGCACAACTACCAGAGCTACACCCTACTTGTTGCCAATAAAGATAGCCTGCTATTGCGCCAAGCAGAACGCCAGCTATTGTTAGTATATATTTTCTTGTCAAAACTTTCATTGATATTCCTCCATTTTTATCTTCCACATACCCCTTAAATCTCCCATTTTATACCCTGTCGCTTTGTCATTCGGATATTTTTGAGCAATGATTTTTTGGGTGCTTTCGGATATGTCGGTTTTGCTTCCGTGACACTTGACACAAGTAGGCATTCCTATCGAAATAGGCTTATAATAGAAGATGTCTCCCGCTTTACTCCTCTCAACAAAAGGTGTTTTGTCTAATTGGATTTTTTGCCAAGCCAAGCTATCCATTTGTGTTTCGATGGCGTTTGCTGTGTTCCTATTTTTGTTACTAAGCCTTTGGATATGTACTTTCAGCTTGTCGGCAACACTATCTGTAATAGACACAGCATTGATATTGCAAAAATCAACGGCATAATCTGTTCCACCTTTTTGTATGGCAGCGGCTACATTTTGTAGTAATACATTTTGTGCTTTCATAGAGATACTGTCTCCTAATGATAGCCATTCCCCTTTTTCTTTCTCGGACAAAGATTTCTGTTGATGATGATTGTCTTTGCAGGAAGAAAGGATAATAATGGTTAAAGTAAAAATAGCGATTCTACGCATAATTTGTACAAAGTAGTAAAGAAATGGAGAATCGGTAATTACCTATTAGGAATTATCAATTCTCCATGGTTTGGATAGGAGTGATTAATAGACTATTTTACTTTGGCACACAAAATTAGTTTTAGGAATTTCGGTCTTTGCAATGGCGTTAAAGCCGCCCTCCACTTCGGTAAAATTTCTATATCCTCTTGCCTGCAAGATGCTTGCAGCAATCATGCTACGGTAGCCTCCAGCACAATGCAAATAGAAATGTGCTTGTGGATTTAGGTCTTTTATCCAATCATTAATGTATGCCAAGGGCTTACTATATGCTTCTTCTACATGCTCGGCAGCATATTCCGTTTCTTTACGAACATCAATGATTTTATCTTCAGAAATATTCACTTTCTCTGCAAATTCTTGGGGAGTAATGCGGTTTACGATATCTATTTCTTTCCCGGCAATCTTCCAAGCCTCAAAACCGCCTTTTAAGTGTCCTAAGACATTGTCAAATCCTACACGGCTTAATCGGGTTATCGCTTCTTCTTCCTTGCCACTTTCAGTAATCAACAAAATAGGCTGTTTTACATCAATAATCATTGCGCCCACCCAAGGAGCGAAGTCCCCACTCAAACCTATATTGATAGATTGCGGGATAAATCCCTTGGCAAATGCCTTGTCATTTCTGGTATCTAACATCAATGCCCCTGTATTTTCGGCTATGGCTTCAAATTCTGTAACAGAGAGGGCTTTCATTCCATGATTCAATACTTGCTCAAAACTATTGTAACCCTTTTTATTCATGGCTACATTCATACCAAAATAGGCAGGTGGTGGCAATAATCCGTCCGTAACGGCCGCCACAAACGCTTCTTTGCTGGGTTGATTCAAGGCATAATTCATTTTCTTTTGATTCCCAAGCGTATCCACCGTTTCTTTCATCATGTTTTTTCCGCAAGCAGAACCGGCTCCGTGTGCAGGATAAACGATTAGGTCATCGGGTAAAGGCATGATTTTATTATATAGGCTTTCGTAAAGCAAACCTGCTAACTCTTCTTGGGTTAAATTTGCTGCTTTCTGGGCTAAATCGGGTCTGCCCACATCGCCTAAAAACAAGGTATCACCGCTAAATAAGGCTTGCTCCTTGCCATTTTCATCAATCAATAAAAAGCAGGCACTTTCCATTGTGTGTCCGGGTGTATGCAATACCTTAATTTTTACATTTCCTAACGCAAATATTTGGTTATCTTCGGCAATTACTGCTTCAAATTCGGGAGTTGCTGTTGCTCCATACACAATGGGTGCGCCGGTGGCTTTGCTCAAATCAAGGTGTCCGCTTACGAAGTCGGCGTGAAAGTGTGTTTCAAAGATATATTTGAGCTTTGCTCCATCTTTTTCTAAACGCTCCATATACGGTTGGGTTTCGCGCAGGGGGTCAATAATTGCTGCTTCTCCATTAGAAACGAGATAGTAAGCTCCTTGCGCCAAACAACCGGTATAAATTTGCTCTATTTTCATAATATTAATATTTTCTTATGTGCTACGTTTATCTTGTGTAGGAGGAGGATTGTATTGCTTAGTCGATTGATTTTTTAGCCAAGTACCAATCTATTTGCTCTAATTCTTTGTCGGCTTTTCTTTCGGCTAATGTTTCTAATGTTTTAGGAGCAGGGACAATCACTTTATCTCCAAGTTGCCAATTGAGGGGCATCGCCACTTTGTGTTTGTCAGACATTTGTAATGCCAATAAGACACGTTTGATTTCGTTCATATTTCTCCCTATGTTCAAGGGATAATACATGATTAGTCTTATTTTACCGGCGGGGTCTATGATAAAAACGGCACGAACGGCGGCGGTTTCACTTTCTCCGGGCTGCAACATTCCGTAGAGTTTAGCCACTTTCATATCCAAATCGGCAATAATGGGAAAATCAAATAATACTCCTGTTTTCTCATGTACGGCATTTACCCAAGCGATATGTGCATGAATACTGTCTATGCTAAGACCTAATAATTTAGTATTGTGGGCTTTAAAGAATGCTCCTTCGTTGGCAAAACCACTCATTTCTGTTGTACATACCGGAGTGAAGTCGGCAGGGTGTGAAAACAAAATCACCCAATTTCCTTCATTGTATTCGGAGAATTTTAAATTCCCTACTGTAGTAAGTACTTCAAAATCAGGGGCATTGTCTCCTATTCTTGGCATTAAGTTTTTAATTTCTGATGTTTCCATGTCCTTTATTTGTTATGAATTATTAGTGATAATTTATTTTATGGGGCAAAGTTCGGGTATTTATTTTTTCTGTACGGCTACTTTTGTTACATAGGGATAGAAAGTTGAAAATATTCCTTATTTTAGGTAAGTATTATTTTATTTCTACCTAATTGAACCGTGCCGTTGTCTTCTAATTGTTTTAATAAACGGGAAACTACAGTGCGGGCGGTACCTAATTCGTTGGCTAACTGTTCGTGAGTGATATTTAGGGTTTTGTTTTGGGTAAGCTCGGCTTTTTTGTGGAGTAAAATTAGCATCCTCTCATCTACTCTTTTAAAAGCAATTGCATTGACGATTTCCAACAAGTCTTCAAACCGTTTGTGATATAAACGAAAAATATAATCCAACCACTGTGGGTATTCTTTGATAAATAAGGAAACCTTTTCAACCGGTAAGAACAAAATTTCGGCATCTTCTTCTACTTCGGCTTTTACTTTACTGGTTTCGTTATGTAATCCCCCCAAAAAAGACATAATGCAACTTTCGCCGGCTTTGATATAGTATAATAGAATTTCTCGACCATCTTCTTCTGTTCGGATTACTTTTAGTACCCCTTTGGTTACAATGGGGATAGCATGAATATGGGCGTTCTCATTCAGTATAACGCTTCCTGCTTCGTAATTTTTTTGAATACTATATTTGTATAATCTCTCGACTAATTCCCGAGAGAACTTAAATTCTGCTATTTGGCTTAACACTTCCATCTTGCAAAGGTAAACAATATATAGCAAATAATCAAAACCATATCCAGTATTTTGAGGTGGGGATTTTAAGTAGTTATTGGAGGTTAAGTTTTAGGGATTGATTTTTATTTTTTTTCATTGGTTAGTTATTTATAACAACCATTGCTTACTTCGTACTCCTTACATTGGGCTTGTGTAGTTTTGTTAGTGTGTGGGCTAAGGAAGTGATATTGCTTCTATTTCTTCATTGGCTTTTTTTGGGTGTTCGTTTGGTTTTTAATCTTTTGGGGGCTTGTTGTCTGGTATTTGTAATATGCTTGGTGATTTCTTTTTGTTTGGAGAGAGAGGGGACAGAAATTAGAATGCTTCCTAATTCTTCAGGAGTAATTACCGGATAATTCCGAACCCTCCACCTCCCGTTACTTCATTAAAATTGATTACGAAAATTCTTTTTTGTTGTACTCATTTACATTGCCTATTTGTATTCATTTAGGTTACCTATGTGATTAGGCAAAAACATAAGATGCCGGCTCTTTTTATTTTGAGAAGTGCCGGCATCTTATTTATCATTTTTGGGTGTCTTATGCTATCTTGTGGCATCGTCTAATAGAGATGCCTTAACGTTATTTACCAACATAAGACCTAAAATAACTACATTCGCGGATTACTTCTGCATAATACTTAGTACTTGCATAGTTTTTTCTAAGGAGGTCATATTCTGCTTGTAAGTCTTTCGCTTTGGCATCTTTGGTATAGGTTTGATTTAGGCGGCATTTAGCGATTCCAAATCGTATTTTCGCGCCTAATTCCGGAGTGGGATTTTGGGTGAGGGCTTTGCTGTACCATTCTAAGGCTGGGTTCATTTGATAGAAAATCATACCTTTTGCACGTTCTATCTCTGTCAGCGTAATGTACTCATCGGGTTCGGTATCAAAATAGAACAAGTCGCTTCCTGAACGCGCCCAAGCAAGTGCCCTCCACCCGGGTGCAAAGTAACTCATATTATACCACGCATTTCCAATTTTAGCGTAATTTTCGGCGGCTTTTTGAGGATTTTGAGAGGCTTCATTCTCCAAGGTCATCAACTTATCTACAAGCCAAAGTTTATGGTAATCGGGGCTATTGCCGTAACGTTCCTCTGCTTCATCGTGTCTATCTAGGATAAAACTCTCTAATGGGTTAAAGTGAAGGGAGAAATAGCTATTCTCTGCCATTCTATACTCCGAAGATGTTTTTTCATAAGCCGCCTTTGCATTAAATAAGTCTCCTTTTCTAAGGAAATAAGTTCCTTTTACATCCCATAACACATCTAAACCATTTAGTCCTGTGTTTTTAAAGCCTTTTTCGAGAAGGTGTTTTTCAAAAGAATTGGAGGGTTTTAATGCCCATGTTAAAATATTGTCTATGACGGATAGTTCCATATTTTCAAACAATCCTCTTATTCCTTTTTCACATAAGAAAGCCTTTCCGATATCGCCTTGTTTTTTATAGCAACGCGAAAATCCGTACATCATACACTGATAAACATATTTTGGGGCGTATTCAGCTTCCCACTCATCGCTGTAATTAGCGGGGTTTTCATATCCTAAGCTAAGATATTGGGTATAAAATTTCT
>CAUJFT010000461.1 GCA_963169475.1 Bacteroidota bacterium
ACCAAAAAAGGTACTACAAGCGGGAAAGCAGCTAACTATAAAAAGGCAATCGTCAAGTTAAAAGACGGTTTTGAGATTGATTTCTACAAAAACATTACAAGATAGGAATAGAAAACGATGGCTATCAGAAAATTAAAGCCGGTTACTGCCGGTACCAGAATAAGGTCGGTTTTGGATTTTAAGGAAATTACAAAGTCTGCTCCGGAAAAATCACTTCTCCGCCCACTAAAAAAATCAGGAGGAAGAAATAAACTTGGTGAGCTTACCGTTCGCCAAAGAGGGGGAGGACATAAACGCCGCTATCGCCTTATTGATTTCAAAAGAAATAAGTTTGATGTTCCTGCTACTGTTAAGGCGATTGAGTATGACCCTAACCGTTCTGCGAATATTGCTTTGTTATATTACAAAGACGGCGAGAAAAGATACATCATTGCTCCGGCAAACCTAAAAGTAGGTCAAACCGTAGTTGCTGGTGAATCGGTTGAGCCTGCCGTAGGAAATGCCATGCCTCTGAAAAGTATTCCCTTAGGTACTTTTATTCATAATATTGAACTCCACCCCGGTAAAGGCGGAGCAATGGCCAGAAGTGCCGGAACTTACGCTCAACTCGTAGGACGGGACGGAAAATACGGTGTCTTGCGTCTGCCTTCTGGCGAAACCCGCCTCATTCTTCTAACTTGTATGGCAACAGTTGGAACCGTTGGGAATGCAGAACACGGAAACATTATATTAGGAAAAGCCGGGCGTAAGCGGTGGTTAGGGAGAAGACCTAGAGTAAGAGGGGTTGCAATGAATCCAGTGGACCACCCCATGGGGGGAGGGGAAGGAAGGTCGTCAGGAGGACACCCCAGAAGCCGTAAAGGAATTCCTGCTAAAGGATACAAAACTCGCTCTCCTAAAAAAGCATCTAATCGTTTCATTATTAGTAAAGCAAAAAGTAAAAAATAAGCAAAATGGCTAGATCATTAAAAAAAGGACCATTTGTTGAGCCTAAATTGGAAATAAAGGTTTCCAAAATGAATCAGAAAAACGAAAGAAGAGTAATCAAAACTTGGGCGCGCCGCTCCATGATTTCTCCAGACTTCGTAGGTCATACGATAGCAGTTCATAACGGAAAATCTTTTATTCCTGTTTATGTAACTGAAAATATGGTGGGACATCGTCTTGGAGAGTTCTCTCCTACACGTACTTTCAAAGGACATGCCGGTAATCGTAAAGATAAAAAGAAATAAGCTAAAATTATGAGTAATCAGAAGCACCAAACCAAGGGTGAAAAAGCTCCTAAGCGCAAATGGCTTGTAGCTCAAGCACGCAAGGAAAAAAATGCAAATATTGCCAAGGTAAGATTGCGCAACTACAATTGTACCCCTCGAAAAATGAGATTGATTGTAGACCAGGTAAGGGGTATGGAAGTATTCAATGCTTTAAATGTAATGAAATTTACTGCAAAAGCGGGAGCACCGGATGTTGCTAAACTCATCAAGGCAGGAATTGCCGCTGTTGAAGAAAAGTTAGGAGAAAAGGTGGATAATGGTACACATTATATCAGTCAGGTATTTGTAGATGCGGGGCGGACTCTCAAGCGTATGCAGCCTGCTCCACAAGGACGGGGACATGTCATCCGTAAGCGCGCTTGCCACGTAACATTAGTAATTGATAGTATCTAAGCGAATTCTATATATAAATGGGACAAAAAACGCATCCGATCGGTCTTAGACTTGGAATCACCAAAGGGTGGGATTCCAATTGGTATGGAGGCAGAAACTTTGCCGAGAAGTTAGTCGAGGATGAAAAAATCCGCGAGTACCTCAATACCCGTATTCCTAAGGGAGGGATTTCAAAAATTGTGATAGAAAGAACCCTCAAAAAAATCACCATCACCATTCACACTTCCCGCCCGGGTATTGTAATTGGAAAGGGTGGAAAAGAGGTAGATTTACTCCGCGAGGAAATCAAGAACCTTACTAAAAAAGAGGTTCAGATTAATATCTACGAAATAAAACGACCTGAACTTGACGCTACTTTAGTGGGACAGCAGGTAGCCTCCCAGCTTGAAGCAAGAGTTTCTTATAGGCGTGCAATGAAAATGTCACTTTCTAATACCATACGTATTGGCGCAGGTGGCTGCAAAATAATGTGTTCCGGTCGCTTGGGCGGAGCAGAAATGGCAAGAACTGACCAGTATAAAGAAGGGCGTGTTCCTCTTCAAACACTTCGTGCCGACATTGATTACGCGCTAGTAGAGGCACATACTGTTTACGGTGTAATTGGAGTCAAGGTATGGATTTTCCGTCAAGAACTCTACGGGAAAGTAGATTTATCTCCTTCGGCAGGAAATAGTAGTAGCAATTTCAGCGGTGGCGGTGAAGACAACAGAGGCGGAAGAAATGAACGTAGAGAAAGAGCTGGAGGCGGAAAAGGAGGAAATAGAGACCGTGAGAAAAGAGGTTCAGGAAATAAGAAAAAATAAATTGTAAATTTTTATAAGAAAGGCATTGCTAATTAATGAGATATTCGTATCTTTGCAGCCCGTTTCAGGATGGAGTGCCTTTTTTAATTGCATAACTTAACAGAATATGTTACAGCCTAAAAAGTCGAAATTCAGAAGAGTCCATAAAATGAGCGTTAAAGGTAACGCCCAGAGAGGAGCTGAGATTTCTTTCGGGTCTTACGCTTTAAAAGCACTTGAGCCGGCATGGATTTCTGCACAGCAAATCGAAGCCACCCGTATTACGATTTCCCGTGCTATGAAAAGGGAAGGTAAATTCTGGATTAGAATTTTCCCCGACAAACCCATCACAAAGAAGCCCGCAGAGGTAAGGATGGGTAAGGGAAAGGGAGCACCAGAATATTGGGCGGCAGTCGTTCACCCCGGCAGAATTATGTTTGAACTTGACGGTGTTAGCGAGGAAATCGCAAAGGAGGCACTTCGTTTAGCTGCAAATAAACTACCGATTAAAACCAGATTTATTAAAAGAAGGGATATCTAATCATTAATATATTCAGCGAAAATGAAAGCAAGCGAAATACGCGAATTGAGCATAGAAGAAATTTTCACGAGAGTCCAAGAGGCAAACGACGAATATACCCGCATGTGTCTTAATCATACGGTCTCCGCACTCGAAAGCCCGGCTAAAATCAAAGAAGCACGTAGAAAAATCGCCCGTCTTCTGACTGTATTACGTGAAAAAGAATTACAAGAAGTGAAATAATTATTAATAGGAGTTATGGACGAAATAAGAAACTTTCGTAAGGTTCGTACAGGTAAAGTAGTCAGCAATAAAATGGAAAAATCCATAGTGGTGTCGGTTGAGTATAGAATTAAGCACCCCATGTATGGAAAGTTTGTGAAAAAAACTTCTACTTTTATGGCTCATGACGAGAAAAATGAGTGCGGAATCGGAGATTCTGTAAAAATCATGGAAACTCGCCCCCTAAGTAAACGTAAGCGTTGGAGATTAGTTGAAATAGTCGAAAAAGCGAAATAATAATCAATTTATTATGATACAGCAAGAATCAAGACTTAAAGTAGCAGATAATAGCGGTGCTAAGGAAGTGCTTTGTATCCGTGTACTCGGAGGAACAAAGAGGAGATATGCCCGAATTGGAGACAAAATTGTATGCTCCGTTAAAGCTGCAGACACCGGTTCCGGAGTTAAAAAAGGAGATGTAGTAAAGGCGGTTGTGGTTCGCACACGCAAAGAGGTAAGGCGTAAAGATGGCTCTTATATTCGCTTTGATGATAATGCAGCCGTAGTTATCAATAAAGAAGGCGACCCAAGAGGCTCCCGTATATTCGGTCCCGTAGCACGTGAACTTCGTGAAAAAGGATATATGAAAATTATTTCTCTTGCACCCGAAGTATTGTAAAAACGTAAAATCAAAAAATCAGTAGTGATGCCGAAGATTCATATTAAAAAAGGGGATACCGTAAAGGTGTTGAGCGGAAATGACCGCGGTAAAACCGGACGTGTACTCCGAGTGTTTCCTCAAAAAATGAGAGCAATTGTAGAGAATTGCAGGATGGTTTCTAAACACGTTAAACCAAATGTAAACCCTGACAATCCTAAGGGCGGAGTTATAGAGCAAGAAGCATCTATTCATGTTTCTAACCTAATGCTCATGGACCCCAAAACTAACAAACCAACCCGTACTTCAAGAACTAAAAATGAAAAAGGGTTTTCTGTAAGAGTATCTAAAAAGAGCGGTCAAATAATTGTGTAAGAAAATGTCGAACGAAACGAGACTCTATACAAAATATAAAGAGCAAATAGTAAGTGAGTTGAAAAACGAATTCAACTACAAGTCTATCATGCAGGTACCTAAACTAGAGAAGATTGTTCTCTCCCGCGGTGTGGGTGATGCCGTAAACGATAAGAAGCTCATTGATGAAACAGTAAAAGAATTTGCCCTCATCGCCGGTCAACAACCCGCAACTACTAAGGCTAAATTAAGCATCTCTAACTTTAAACTCAGAGAAGGTATGCCTATCGGAGTGAAAGTTACGCTTAGAAATGCCCGTATGTATGAGTTTCTTGACAGATTCCTCAATGTTTCTTTGCCAAGGGTGAGAGATTTCAAAGGGGTGCCTGTAAAGGGCTTTGACGGAAGAGGAAATTATAACCTCGGTATCAAGGAGCAAATCATTTTCCCTGAAATTGATGTGGATAAAATCAATAAAATATCGGGTTTAGATATAACGTTTGTTACAAGTGCAAAAACTGACGAAGAGGCAAGAGCTTTACTCAAAGCTTTCGGTATGCCTTTCCAAGGTCAAAAGAACTCATAAAAGATGGCAAAAAAATCTATTATTGCAAGAGAAAGAAAGCGCGAGCGTTTAGTTGCTAAATACGCAGCAAAGCGCAAGGCGTTGAAGGATGCCGGAGACTATCAGGGTTTAGCCCTTCTTCCTAAAAACTCCTCACCGGTTCGTCTTAGAAACCGCTGTTTGCTTACAGGAAGACCCAGAGGCTATATCAGAATGTTCGGTTTATGTCGGATTAAATTCCGCGAGTTGGCTTTATTAGGTAAAATCCCCGGTGTAAGAAAAACCAGTTGGTAAAAATATGGTAACAGATCCTATAGCAGATTATCTCACAAGAGTAAGAAATGCCATTAGTGCAGGGCATAAGGTGGTGGATATCCCCGCATCAAATCTAAAAAAGGAAATTACAAAAGTCCTTTTTGACCAAGGCTATATCAAAAAATATAAATTTGTTGATGAAAAGCCTCAAGGTACTATTAAAATTGCATTGAAATACGATAATATCACAAAACAGTCGGCAATTACCGGTATTGATCGTGTCAGTAAACCAGGCTTACGCCGTTATACTAAAGCAGGCAGATTGCCTAAAGTATTAAACGGATTGGGTATCGCCGTTGTTTCTACTTCCAAAGGCGTAATTACGGATAAGGAAGCAAGAAGGTTAAATGTAGGTGGTGAAATTTTGTGTTACGTTTACTAATTTCCAAGTTATGTCAAGAATAGGTAGAAAACAAATCCCCTTACCCCAAGGTGTTTCGGTTAGTGTGGATAAAAGTAATAATGTAACGGTGAAAGGACCAAAGGGTACACTTTCCCAATCTGTACATCCTGATATTACTATTACGGTAGATGAGACAGGGATTAACCTTAGCCGACCCAATGACCATAGACGTTTTAGGTCTATGCACGGGTTGTACCGTACCCTTATAAATAATATGGTTGAGGGAGTAACTAATGGATTTAAAAAGCAGATGGAGTTGGTAGGGGTAGGGTATAGAGCAGAAGCGTCTAATCCTAATCAACTTGACTTGCAGTTAGGTTTTTCTCACCCTGTTGTCATTGTACTCCCTGAAGAAGTAAAAGCAGAAACGGTTACAGTGAAAGGAGCTAATCCTAAAATTATCCTCTCCGGAATTGATAAGCAGCTTGTCGGACAAGTAGCAGCAAAAATTCGCTCTCTTAGAGAGCCGGAGCCTTACAAAGGAAAAGGGGTTAAGTATGTGGGTGAGGTTATCAGAAGAAAGGCTGGAAAAACCGGAGGCAAGAAAAAATAATGAACTGCCGAATTGCTGGAAAACCTATTTCTACCATTTCGGCTTTTTGCGTGTCTTTATCTTAGAATAATATCGATTGTATATACAGTAGTATAATTTATTGAATCATGTCAAAATTAGCACAAAAATTAAAG
>CAUJFT010000462.1 GCA_963169475.1 Bacteroidota bacterium
CAGCCCGATTGATTTAAAACATGTATTAGCGGAAGCGTCATTTTTTTCTCCTTAATATCTATTCCCAACGGCTTACCTACATCATCTTTCCCATAATCAAACAAATCATCTTTTATTTGGAAAGCAATTCCTACCTTTTCACCAAAAAGTCGCATAAGTGCTTGTTCCTCCTTGTTTTCGGTGCTACTTGCCGCTCCACATTGACAACAAGCCGCAAACAAAGAAGCCGTTTTTTGGCGGATAATATCAAAATAAACTGCCTCATCAATATTTAATTTTCTTGCCTTTTCCATCTGAAGGAGTTCCCCCTCGCTCATCAAACGAACCGCATCTGATACTATTTTCAATAACAGAAAATCATCATGCTCAAGAGACATCAGTAAGCCCCGCGAAAGCAAAAAATCTCCAATAAGTACTGCTACCTTATTTTTCCATAAGGCATTGATAGAAAAAAAGCTACGTCTTTCATCTGCATCGTCTACCACATCATCATGAATCAAAGTCGCCGTATGGAGCAATTCAACCAAAGCTGCTCCTCGATAAGTAGCGGGAGTAATACCGCCGCAGATTTTTGCACTTAACAACACCATCATTGGACGAAGCTGTTTTCCCTTTCTTTTCAGGATATATTGCGTAACTCTATCTAAGAGCGGGACTCTGCTCTGCATAGATGAACGGAAATATTTATCAAAATAAATCAGTTCATCGGCAATAGGGTTCTGTATTTTCTCTAAGGTAAGGCTCAAAATATCTCTAATTTATAAAATATCAATTCGATGTTATTTGCTAATATACCAATCCAATCTATTTATTTACATAGATTTTACTATTTACTCCTCTAAGAAAATAACCCTGGTCATTGAAGGATCTTCTTTCAGCACTTTCCATACAGGGTTCAGAGCAACACCCTTCTAGAGTGTGAAAACAATCCTCGCAGATTGTAAAATGCTCATTACAAGTAGCATTAGCACAATTTATCATTTTTTCAGCAGGAGTACCACAAATCCCGCACTTACCAATAATCGTAGGATTTACCTGATTTACAGGAATAACTACTCTTTGGTCAAACACATAGCACTGTCCGTCAAAATCTTCTCCTCCGGTTTCCTTGGCATAGTTAATAATCCCGCCGTGTAGCTGATAGATTTCCTCCGGCTCAAACTTCTCTTTTAACCAGCCGGAAACCTTTTCACACTTTATTCCTCCTGTACAATACGTATATATTTTTTTACCTTTGAGTTTCTCTAATTCCGCGATTTGTTCAGGAAGGTCTCTAAAATTATCTATATCCAATGCGACCGCACCTTTAAACCTTCCTACATTAGACTCATACAAAGACCTTGCATCTAAAATCACAATTTCGGGATTATCCTGCGCCTCTTTGACCGCTTTAAGAAACTCCTTTGGACTTACGTGTGGGGTTGTTCCGAAATGAAATACCGCATCGGGGATATTAAGCCGAACAATTTCATTTTTTACCCTTACATGCAGCTTCAAAAAAGTATGCCTGTCATATTCGTCCACCTTAAATTCGGTAGCATAAAATATAGGGTGTTGGTGAATCCAATTCATATAGGCGGCTATGTCCTCCTTTAGACCAGACACTGTACCATTTAACCCTTCTTTTGCAATAAAAATCCGCCCCTTGAGAGACAAAGACTTACACTTCTCGAAATGCTCCTCTCGCGCAGCTTCGGGGTCTTCTACGGTTACAAAATTGTAATACAATAATACATTATAATCCATGGTGCAAAATTAAAATAAAAAATAATCACATACAATTTATTTCTTTCAAACATAACTATTTGGGCTATGACAGGTTTAGCATACTATGCCATTTATTTCAAAAGACAAATCATCGGAAATAAAAACCGTATATTTTGATACAATATAAGGGCTTTTTTCGTTTTTTCTGGAAAATAAGTATTTAATTTGCAAAAAAGAAATCAGAGATGATGAAAGGATTATTTCATATTGGGCGATATTTTTTACTTTTGGGTACCCTCTTTAAGTCGCTCGAACGTCCGCGTGTTTATTTTAAGCTAATATTAGATGAGATTATTTCCATGATGCTTGGGAGTATGAGCATTGTCATATTGATTTCTACCTTTGTCGGGGGCGTAACTACTTTACAAACGGCTTATCAGTTAGTAAGTGCATGGATTCCGAAATCCACAATCGGCTCCGTTGTTTCAGCTTCTTCTCTTTTGGAGCTTGCGCCTACGGTCGTTACCTTTATCCTTGCAGGGCGGATAGGGTCTAGCATAGCCTCCCAAATCGGCACTATGAGGGTAACGGAGCAGATAGATGCCTTAGAAGTAATGGGGATTAACTCGGCAGCATATTTGATTTTACCGAAACTCATTGGGGCTTTATTTGCATTTCCAGGCTTGGTAACCGTTTCCGCATTTTTGTGCCATGCTGGAGGCTTGATTGCCGGCGACCTTACGGGAGCTGTAAGCTCTGTAGAGTTTACGCAAGGCGTGCAGCAGTGGTTTGAGCCGTTTCAGGTTACGGTAATGTACACAAAGGCTTTTATATTTGGATTTTTGATTTCCACTATTTCTGCCTATCATGGATACTATACCTCCGGAGGCGCGCTTGAAGTAGGACAATCTAGCACCAAGGCAGTAGTATATAGTTGTATGGCGATGGTTGTGGCTGATTATTTTGTAGCTCAAATAATGTTATAAACTATGGGAATTGAAATCAGAGACATAAGGAAAAGTTTTGGCGATAAGGAAATCCTTAAAGGGATAAGTTTTAAGTTTGAAACGGGGTGTGTGAGCATGATTATTGGGGCTAGTGGTAGCGGAAAAAGTGTTACCCTGAAAACGATGGTTGGGCTTCTCCCGCCGGATTCCGGCTCTGTACTGTATGAAAATCAGGATTTTTATCGCGCAGATTATGCCTCTCAAAGAGAAATAAGGAAGAGTATCGGAATGCTATTCCAAGGTGGCGCGCTGTTTGACTCTATGAACGTAGAGCGGAATATTATGTTCCCCCTTGATATGTTTACGAAGTGGACACTAAAAGAAAAACTCCGCCGTGTGGACGAGGTACTCGAAAGAGTAAATCTGACAGGCTCCAATAAAAAATTTCCTTCGGAGCTATCGGGCGGTATGAAAAAAAGAGTAGGGATAGCAAGAGCAATTGTACTCAATCCTAAATATCTTTTCGTAGATGAACCCAACTCTGGATTAGACCCACTTACCTCTACGGTGGTGGATAAATTGATTCAGGAAATCACGGTCGAATATAATATGACTACGATTATTGTTTCCCATGACATGAATAGTGTGATGAATATCGGAGATAAAATTATGTTTGTTTATCAAGGTAAAAAAGATTGGGAGGGTAGTAAAAAAGAGATACTTAACCCCAATAATCCCCGACTAGAAGAGTTTATTTTTGTCTCTGATTTAATTAGAAGAGACTTCTAATGGATAAATCCTTTTTTTATCTTGGCATAATTTGGCAAAGGATAGCTTTTTCTATTACTTTGCGCCCCATTTATTGTTAAAATGTCAGTAATCAAAAAATTAGCGGGTCAAACTGCCATTTATGGGGTAAGTTCTATTCTAGGAAGGATGCTGAACCTACTACTAACCCCCTTTTATACCAAGATTTTTTCCGAAGAGGCATACGGACAAATTTCAGATGTGTATTCATGGACTTCCATGCTCAATGTGTTGATTACCTTTGGAATGGAAACCGCTTTTTTTCGATATATCCAAGAAGAAAATAACAGAGGGCTTAATAGAGAAACGATTTATAATCATGGTTTCACTATCGTCGCCGTGCTATCTTTGCTTACTGGAGCGATTGCTATTGGTTTTGCACAGCCACTCACTCACCTGCTTGGCTATGAAGATATTCCTATGGCTTTGTGGTTGGTTGGAGGAATCCTAATGTTAGATAATCTTGCCGCACTTCCAATGGCACGATTAAGGTATGAAGAAAAAGCCGGTAGGTTTGCTTTTATTAATATGACCAATATTATCCTTACCTTAGGGTTGAATATTTACTTTATAAGAATACAAGGAAAAGGTATCGAATATGTATTTGTGAGCAACTTGATTGCCTCCGGAGTCCGACTAATCATGTCTCTTTACGAAACCCTACCAACCGGATTGGGAACAGATAAAAAACTACTCAAAGAACTAGGGGTGTATGGAGGATTTATCATGATAGCGGGGCTTGCCGGTATGCAAAATGAGAACCTCGACAAAATCCTGCTGAAAAGAATTTGGCATGATGGAGCGTTATTTATGGGCGTTCCGAGAAGCGGGAAGGAATTGTTGGGAATCTATGCTGCCGGATATAAATTGGGAATTTTTATTAGCTTAGTTACTCAGGCTTTTCGGTATGCCGCCGAGCCTTTTTTCTTCAAAAAAGGGCAAGACAAAGACGCACCGGAACAATTTGCTAAGATTTTTCATTACTTTACCTTGGCTACGTTGATAGGGTTTCTTGTGATAAGTGCCTTTATGTATGAGATAGTCTCCGTCAAGATATTGGGTTATACTTTTATTGATAAAAAGTTCTGGGAAGGGCTCGAAATAGTTCCTATTATTCTCATGGCTTATGTAATTTCGGCTACCTATACCCAGATTTCTGTTTGGTTTAAGCTTACCAATAAAACTCATTTCGCTATTTATTATACCGGGGTTGGTGCTTTAATGACCTTGATGATTAATGTCCTAACGATACCCCGATGGGGCTATTATGGAAGTGCTTGGGCTACTTTGATTGCTTATCTTACCATGACAATCATGGTTTATTGGTCAGGGCAAAAATATTTTCCCGTTCCCTATAACATAAAGACCACATTAACATACGCCTTAATCTGTATCATAGGGTATTTTATTTGTGCTTATATCGGACACGGGACGGGCTTGGCTTTTATGCTTAAAACCTTTGTTGTTACGGGTATTATTGCGGGGTTTTACCTTTGGGAGAAAAGGCGAAAGCCGGTTTTTACCTCAAACCAATAAGATATCACATTGTTAAGTACGAAATAGATTTCGTCATCAGCCAATAGAACTACAAGTTTCACGAGAGGTTTTCATTACTTGTTTTCTTTTTCGTCAGGGTCTTTTTCGTCGATTTCGATTTTGTCAAATTCGCCTTTATCTTCTCCTACTAAGTCATCTCCATCTTCGTCCACGTCTTCCGCACTAAGTAAGTCATTAATCTCCTTAATATCAGCGTCTTCATCTATTTTTACGGGGTAATCCACTTTGATTTTAGCCATTACGGAGGGGTCAATTGTGAGTGTTTTAAAGTGCTTTCTTTTTAGCTTATACAAGTAAGAATACACCGATTCCGTGAATACCATGTCGGGCTTAATCTGATTGGCAGAAGGGATATAGGGCTCTAAATTTTTAAACATCTTCACCGTAGTGCAATACATACTTAATACGTATGTATAATTTTTAAAAATTAATTTCATTTCAGGAACAAAGCACTCCGGAGAATTGAGGGGGTCCTCCAATAAAGAAAATTCATCTAAGCGGTTAATGGTATCTTCTAATTCAAAAGGAATTTTAATTTTACCCACATCATATTGAGTGGAATAACAAAGGGGTACCTCTTTGAGGTCTTTAATCTGCATTCCCACAAGATACATAAATCCGCCCGACTCTTGTGTACCAGCGGGCGCGCTTACTGATTTGGGGGTTTGGGCTTGAAGTGTCCAAAAAGATAGGAGAAAAAGCCCCAGTAAAAACGTATATCTAAAAGAGGATGCTGACATGTTTAATATTTTAAGAAGAGTGAATATTTTTCGAAAAAACAAAATAAAAACGGTACAAATAAACGATTAATTTTACAATTTCAAAACTTTATACAGAGTTTATCTAAAATTTGTTTTAAAAAGTAACCATAATCTCCAAAAATATTATTTTTCTATTACTTTTTGAGATTTCTTTATGTGTTTGACACTTAAATACCCGCATGATTTCAAGTCTGATTCTAAGCGGGTAACTTTTTCATCTACCCCATCATCAATCGCAATCGTGATAGTGTTAGGAGGGATAGAACCAAGATTATGGGCATACAAAATAATGTAGTTGCTGCTATTAGGCTTAAAATCTACTTCGATTACTTTTCTTTGCTTTTGTAACCTATAACGCTGGAGAACCCACTCGCCATTAATATTTAAGGAAATGGTATCATTGTCCACGGCAGCATAATCCCATACAGATACCTTCACCTTATGGTTCTCTACGTCAAATTCCTTTTGAAGTTTCACCCTCCTTTTTTTTAGATTTACGGGCTTGCCCCTTGCATCAACGACCAAATCCGGTTTGGGAGGCTTAGGGGGAGGCATTGTTTTTTCTGTTTTTTTATCTTTAACAGGTTTATTTTCAGCGATATTAGGGGTTTCTGTTTTAGTGTTGGGTTTAGGTTTTTCTTTAAGAGGAGGTGTAACCCGAGCGGTAGGGGGTTGTGGTTTTGGTACCTGAACCAACGACTTATCACAATCAAACGACACGGATATGTTGTGAGAGCGCAGTAGGCAATTCTTATTTTTTATCTGAATCGTATAGTCTCCTGCTTCGCTTACGGTTAAGAAGGGTTGAGTATTGGCAATCCTTATTTCATTCCTGAACCATTCATATGCAACTCCTTTGAGGTTTTCGGTACTAAGCACTACCGATTCTCCAGGGCAAAGGTGCAAAGGTGCTGGTTTGGGTAGAATTTCGACAACTCCATACTTGGAGATGGTAACAGAAGCGGCCGATTTTCCGGAAGGAGTAGCCCCTACTATAGCTTTTCCCTGAACGCTACCCGCAAAATAAATATTTCCTAATTCATCGGTCTTAATCACAGGGGCTTCTTTCTCCTCTGTTTTAGAATGATTTCCTTCCCAAATAAGGGTGTTTTGGTTAAATCCTGTATTTTCCATCAAGAAATATCGGTTCTGTTCTCTGCTAATTCCTGAAATAACATTTTTGCCTCCTACCGTTTGAACTCTTAGTTTTTCTGCAAGTCCGGGCAAGGGAATATTATAAGCCTCCTTCATTCCTCCCATTCCGTTGAGTTTAAATAGTTTATTATTTGCCAGAAAAGCGATACTTCCATCACAATTTACACTAAAATCGCCGGAGTAAGCTCCTTTGGCAGGAGTAGATATTTTTTTTGCCCATTCGAGGCTACCATCAGGGGAAAATTTTGCAAGAAAAAATTGGTCTTCATTTGTAAGTGCTCTTAGGACAGGATTGATGAAGTTGGCAACGCGTTCAAAGCGTCCTCCAAGATAGATATTTCCGGAGCAATCTGTGTTTAGGGCGTTGCCAAAATCGCTTTTGGGCTTGTCCACCGCGTAGGTTCGGAGCCATGAAAGTTTTCCCGATGCAGAGTGTTTAGCCACAAAGATACTTCCTCTTGTACCAGAAACAATTTCTTGCCCGTCTATATTCAGGGTGTCTGTAAAAAAACCCGAAACCATTACATTTCCGTAAGGGTCGGTCGCAATTCCGGTTATTTTTTCCATTCTAGTATCCTTCTGCCACAAAATAGAACCAGTATTGCTATATTTCATTAGGTAAAAAGTATTGGTGGCAACATATAGGTTTCCGTTAATGTCCATTACAGAAAATGCCGTGGAGGAATTATCGAGCAAGACTTGAGGGTTTGACCACCTTAGATTACCGTCTTTATTGTAGGA
The DNA here is from genome assembly GCA_963169475.1 of Bacteroidota bacterium. Taxonomy (GTDB): domain Bacteria; phylum Bacteroidota; class Bacteroidia; order J057; family J057; genus JAAFHL01. The sequence goes on from CAUJFT010000462.1 coordinate 7,676, forward strand.
TTCTACACGGAGGCTTCTTTCGTTACGAATTTCTAAAATTCCCGAAAGAAATAGGTTACCTTCGCTATCCTTCTCTATACTTTTGGGAGTATAATCTTTATGGTGATAATTAGGAGCTGCGATAGGGGTCCATTGAGTAACGGTGTCCTTACTTTGGGCTTGTGCATTATGGGTAATGTAAGGTTTTCCTATTGTTTTGATGCTATATATTTCAGAAATTCGGTCGCAATTTCCATTACTGATTTTCACGGCGAAGTTCCCTGCCGTTTTGGCGTATAATTTGGGCTTAGTTGCTCCGAAAATAGGTCTCCCATTTCTAAACCACTGATAGCTTACCTCTGCTTGTGAGATTGCCATCAGGAGTATAGAGTCATTTTCGCATAAATACTCTGTCTCACCCATAAGCGTTACCAAAGGTACAGGCTTTACGGTTACGTTTCTAACCTCCGACGTGTCCGTACAATGATTATTCACCCTGATTACTTTATAATCTCCGGAAGCTCTCACGGTGAGTGTTCTATCGTAAGCTCCTGCTATTGGTATTCCATTTTTTAGCCATCGATATATCGGGTTCCCCGTCGAAAAACCGGCTTCAAGTACTACTGAGTCGCCTTCACAAATAGATACTTTGTGTTTAGGATATAGGGTAAGTTCACAAGTATTGAGCTTCATTCTGAATATATCATTTCCTCCAAATGTATTTTGGTCAGAACACCAATAAGCCCACTCTTCATCTGGCGTAAGCTGAAAATCATAATCATATCCCTTACTGTTAATAGGTCTTCCTACGGGCTTGGGTTTTGACCAGTTTTTCCATGAATTATCTAATCGCTGACAAGAAAAATTATCATGGTCTCCGGTGAGATTATGACCGTTTGACCCAAAATGAAGCGTTTTTCTATCTTTGGCTAAAAAAGGAGCGTCTTCGTCTCCCGGAGTATTCACCATACTACCAAGATTAATAGGATTACCCCAAAGGGTATCATTTATCTGAAAATACGCATAGATGTCCGTTCCGCCGTAAGTACTTTCACCTATGTTTGTAACCAACATTACGCCTGAAGATACTAAGAAGTAATCCTTATAATTTCCCTTAAATTCATACCCTTCTATTTCCATGTATCTTTGATTTCCCCAATTCCCGTACTTGTCGCGTACATGATACCCCATTCCGGCATCTTTCTGATTAGGGCTGTACAAAATTCGGTTTGTCCATAGGGTGTCATCACCGGGCGAAACCTGCCATACAAAGTTCTGTTGAGGCGTATTGAGGGGTGCCGCAGGGTGAACACCTTGTGTCCAATTTCCATTAACCAAAGAAGATATCCATATATCTCCATTGTCTTTTATTCCTGCAATGTTAGCGGGGGTTTTTCTCCTCCAATAATACATTGTTTTTCCATCTGGAGAAAACGTAGGTTCTCTTTCTTCATATTCAGAATTAATAGTTGAAGGGAGATGTTCGGCTTCCTGCCCATAACTCTGATGAGGTAAAATGAAAAGGCTAACAATAAAAACTAAATAAAAACGAAAATTCATACCCACCCAAACTTTTATTTTATCTCCACAAATTCACTGCCAATTTCAAAAGAGGTTTCGGAAATCTTCTCTTCGGAAATGGAGGTAACCGTAGTTTTCCATAAGGTATTTCCCTTGCTATCTTTTACTATGGTTTGAAAAGGAAAGCCTTTTATGCCGGATTTAGCCATTATTTGGATAGCCGGGTCATCTTTCAGATACAAGGAAAAATATCGAGGCTCTACAAGTATTTCAGGATTTATAAACGCCGTAACGATATACTCTGGAGTTATTATTTGATATTTTTGGCATGAAACTCCCGCAATTACTACGGATTCACCAGTAGGCAACATTGCCGTCTGATTCGTTTCATATCCAAAGCGCGAACTAACGCTTTCTGCATCATATACAAACTTATGTTTGCCGGCAGGGGTATGAGACTTAATCTCTATGGTATGAGAAGCGGGCTTGTAAAAGGTAACGGAAGAAAAGGAAGTGCCGTCTTTTTCTTGAATCAACTCAAAGGCAGTACGCGGCGCGCTGTACCAATATACCCCCTGAAATTGTCCATCAGCAGTTTCATAGAGAAAATGAATCTTTCCCTCAAAGGTTTGGGAATAAAGAGAATAGGTGAAAAGCGAGGCTAAAACTAATAAAATCTTTGAACGAGGCATAATGTGCAATTTTTTTACAAATTTACGGGATTTTATTTGGATTATCACCGTTTTTTGGGGAAATCCTTAATTTTCAAGAATCCAACTCAATAACAATACTTTGTAAATTCACTTTTTAGAACTTTCGGAGAAAAATAAATATAACTATGTATTTCATAATTTGCGCTATATTTGACACGGATTTTTACCAATAAAGGAAATTTATGCCGAAACAACATATTTTTCTTGGAGGCTTTCTCCTGATGATTGCATTCCTGCAAATCACGCCCCTTATGGGACAAGTGGATACTACCTCCAAGGCGGTTTCTATTCAGGTTTGTAACCCTGTCCCAGAAAAAATACTAGTACCCGGTTCCATTTACACCGCCGAGTTTTATGTGCCTATTGATTCCCTTGCTGATAATAATTGCAGTTTAGAATCCTTTCTTTATAAGTTTTATTTTCAGAGCCTTAACACTCCTCCCTTAGGCAATCTTAAAATTTCCCTGAATGGAAAAGCGGCTACCCCTCATACTCCTATTTGCGAAATCCCTCCTCCTTATTCTGCTTGTAAAGTTTCTGTTAGTGGGGTGGTCCCCCGAAAAGCCGGCTGCGGAGAAGTACTAACGTATCAATTTGTTTTTGAGACTTTTGTGAAAGCCAAAAATACTTACCTCACCTTGTGTAGTACCCCTTTAAAAATTAAAATTTCACCTTGTGCTAGTCTTGAAGGTCCCGCACATCTATGTAATGAGTATCAGACGGTTATCCGGATTAATGCGCCGGAAGTTCAGCATTCTAACCAATATGTATGGAAGTTTTCCTCTCCAGATACAGACTGGTTAATCGACGGAAAAAGAGGAAATGTAGTTACAAACCGCCCAGAGGTAACGGTAACTTATGTTGGAAACAAAAATAGTGTTAATACGTTGAGCGTAGCCGCAAATAATCTTCTTAACCAGCCCGAAATAAGACTGACAAAGTCCGTTTCCTACATCAGAAAACCAGATAAACTGATTGTGAAACACATGGAACCCGTATGCGGCTATGCGATAAAGGTTGTCCCTATTCCTAATACTACTTTGTACGAATGGGGGATTGGAAGTGCCAAACCCGATTTCAAAACTGCAAAGCCGGAATTAGGAGGAAATATTCTTTTTCCACACGGCACCAAAAAGGTTATTTTTGTAAGAGCAAGAAATGAATGCGGGGTTTCTGATTGGTATTCCCAAGAATTGAGATTCCCTGACTATCCGGCAGACCATCAGAATTAAAGAAGTACTAAAATAGTTGATTATTACTTTATTGTCGATTTGATATAGGGTAATACACGAAAAGTTGTCCCAAATCAAAGAAAAAATACTACCTTTGTCCTGTTTTTTTAAGACAAATACTATATATGCAGGAATTATTTTTATCTGAACAAGAACTCCTTAGAAGAGAGGAGTTAAGGCAATTGATTAGCCTTGGAATCAACCCCTATCCGGCAGAACTATATGACGTAACAGACTTTAGTACAGACATCCTTTCTGATTTTCAAGAAGGAAAACCTGTTAGTATAGCCGGGCGTGTGATGACAAAACGGATTATGGGAAAAGCCGCCTTCTCACATATTCAAGATAGCAAGGGTGAGGTTCAGGCTTATTTTAATCGAGACGTGATTTGTGAAGGAGAGGATAAGACTTTGTATAATGAAGTCTATAAACGGTTAATTTCTACCGGAGATATTATAGGAATTAAGGGCGAATTATTTACTACTCAAACCGGAGAGCTTTCGGTTAAGGTAAAGTCTTTCACGATTCTGAATAAGATTCTTCGTCCGATAACTTTTGCTAAGGAATCCGATGAAAAACAATATACAAACGTTCTTAAAGACACAGAGCAGCGGTATCGTATGCGTTATCTCGACCTGATTCTACACCCAGAGGTAAGGGAAACTTTTGTCAAACGTACAAAAGTTGTGCAGACAATGCGGGATTATTTGAATGAAAAAGGCTATATAGAAGTAGAGACCCCTATTCTCCAGCCTTTATACGGGGGCGCGGCTGCCCGCCCCTTCAAGACACATCATAATACGTTGGATATGACACTTTATCTTCGTATTGCCAATGAACTATATCTTAAACGATTAATCGTAGGAGGATTTGATGGGGTATATGAGTTCTCCAAAGATTTTAGGAATGAGGGAATGAGCCGATTCCATAATCCCGAATTTACACAAATCGAACTCTACGTAGCCTATAAAGATTACTATTGGATGATGGACTTGGTAGAGGAGATGATAGAAAAAGTAGCAATAGCAACCAATGGTTCTACAGAGGTTAAAGTTGGTGAACATGTCATCAATTTTAAACGCCCGTGGAAACGACTTACTATGTACGAGTCTATTCAGGAATATACGGGAATAGATATTTCTGAAATGAATGAGGGCGAACTTTGTGAAGTCTGTAAGACACTCGGAATCGAAACCGACCCCACGATGGGTAGAGCCAAACTGATTGACGAAATTTTTGGAGAGAAGGTAGAACACCGATTAATTCAGCCTACTTTTATTACAGATTACCCGATAGAGATGAGTCCGCTTGCTAAAAAACATCGTACTAAGCCCGGGCTTGTGGAGCGTTTTGAAGCAATTTGTAACGGAAAAGAAATATGTAACGCCTTCTCGGAGCTAAATGACCCGATTGACCAGCGGGAACGTTTTGAAGAGCAAATGGAATTAGGAGAAAGAGGAGACGAGGAAGCAATGGTATTAGACGAAGATTTCCTTAGAGCATTAGAATACGGACTACCGCCCACTGCCGGGCTTGGTATCGGTATTGATAGGCTCTCCATGATTATGACAAATTCTGCTTCTATTCAAGATGTATTATTTTTCCCCCAAATGCGCCCCGAAAAGCAAATAGAAAAGTCTTCTCCCGAAGAATTTATGGAAAAAGGAGTACCGGAAGCGTGGATTCCTATCGTTCAAAAAGCCGGCTTTTGGTCAGTAGAGGCACTGCTCCAAGCAAATCCGAACAAATTGTTTCAGGAAATTATGGAAATCAATAAAAAGTATAAGCTTGGATTGATAGCTCCTACCAAAGAGGAGGTCTTCGGCTGGGTTAAGGAAGATTGATTCTCTTTGTTACTCCAAAAGGTAGGCTATTATTGCCTACCCTATACATCAAAATGAGCATACAAATCACATAAGAAAACAGTAGCGGTCTTCGTTACCGTTTTCTTGCCATTAAGAGATACTAAAATTAACTAAACATTAACAGTTTTTATCGTACATGTAACAATTACCGGAGGTGAATCTCCGTATATTTGTATCGAATTTGAGATTAGTATTTTTACCTTAGCTAAATCGTCTTACTATAAATTTAAAATATTTATGAAAAAAGTTGTATTTGTTTTAAGCATTTTGTTTTTTGCAATGACCGTAAATGCCCAAAACCTGAATTTACAGAGTGGGGATTTGCCTAAGTTTGATTGGGGAAGCCCCACAGAGCATAACTTTGGTAAAATCGCTCAGGGTGTTCCTGTTACTACTACATTTGAGTTTCAAAATACAGGAACTACCGAGCTTATTCTTTCTGGAGTAAAGCCTTCTTGTGGTTGTACTACTCCTGACTACACCAAAGAGCCTATTCAGCCGGGTAAAAAAGGATTCATTAAGGCAACTTTTAATGCCGCAAGTGTGGGGGTTTTCCACAAGTCTATTACCGTAACGAGTAACGTGAGTGAGCAGCCGGTAGTGCTTACCATCAAAGGAGAAGTACTTGCCAAAGATGAAAAGGCGGTTGCCATAGTTACTCCGGAGCCTGTTAAGGCTCAACTAGTTGTAGAAAAACCCGTATCTACTACTGCTGTTTCTTCTAATGTAAATACAGTAAAAATTAGCAAGACCGTAAATGTCCTTTTTGCAAACGGTTCTTCTACTATTAGTGCTGCCGATATAAAAGCCCTTGACGGTATCGTTACAGAATTGAAAACGAATGCTAATGCCTCTATTATTTTGAATGGATATGCAAGCAAAACCGGTAAAGCGTCAGTTAATAAAAAATTATCAGAGAAGCGCGCTGAAGCGGTAAAATCTCAAATTGTAAAGTCAGGAGTAGAGGCGAAAAGGATTACTGTAGCTTCATACGGAGATACCGGCTCAACGGGAGACCTCGAAGGAGACCGCCGTGTAGAGGTTCTGTTGTTACAATAATTCAGATTGTTGTGTTGGATTTTAATACCGTTTTTGTTCGATAAATTCGTATTTCTACTTTCTGCTACCCTTGTTATGTACGACAAGGGTAGTATTTTTATGGAATGATGTATTGCTTTTTATCTTCTTTCCACTATAGTTTAATCACTATATTTTCTTTATTTAACCAATGGTAGAGGTCTCCCTTTTGGATAGCATTTGCCATAAGAGAAGGGAATTGGTCTGGCGTACAGGCAAAACAAGGAATACCCATTTCTGCAAATATACCAGCAACTCTATGATTATAGAAGGGCGCGCCTCCGTCATTGAGTGCGAGTAGG
>CAUJFT010000463.1 GCA_963169475.1 Bacteroidota bacterium
TAGCACTTCTTTTAAAATAGACATATCCTTGTCTGAAAGGGCTTCTATCTGGGGAAATTTTAGTTCATAAAACTCGTCTATATCTCTAAAAATAGTGTCATCAAAGTCTGCTACCAATTTTTGTTTAATCACCGTAGTTCCCGCCGCAAGGTCTCCTAATCGTTGCCCTCTCTTATTAATGCTGATTGTAAGCACTGCAATCGCTCCATACAAAGTATAAATATCCAAAACTCTAAGTAACCACCGAATAAAATAATCGCCAAGAGAGGGGGCAGAGCCGTCAAAACGGATTACTCTTGTATTACGTGCCTTTTTTCCAATAGTTTGCCCGCTAAAAGCAACTTCTGAAATAATGCTATAAAGCGCGACAGGTAAAAAAATAATGATTCCCCATGCACTACTCCATGGTTCTATCTGAAACTCGTCAATGAATAGAAAAACTAAGATAAGGTAACCTATTTGTACGAGTAAATCTATAAAAAAAGCAGCAATTCTATCTCCAATGTCTGCAATAGGATACTCTAATTCAACATTCTGCGTAGTAGGAATAATAATTGTTTTCATTGAATACAAAAAAAAATTTGTTTCGGTTCTCAAAATTACATAATTTAGCGGGAATAATTGTAATCCACTTCAAAATTTAGATATGCGTGAGCCTTTATTTCTAAAACAAAACCGCGCTAAATGGCAAGAGTATGAAAACTTGCTATTTGAAGAAAATGCCGAAGAAGAAAACCCTGATAGGCTGGCAGAGTTGTATATTCAACTTACAGATGATCTTGGTTATGCCCGAACTTTTTATCCCCGTTCCAAAGTAATCAAATACCTAAATGGGCTTGCAGCGCGTACCCACTTATTAATTTATCAGAATAAAAAAGAAAAATCAGGTAGGCTACTGTCTCTTTTCACCCAAGAACTTCCGCTTTGCTACTATAGAAACCGGAGATTTCTGATATATTCTTTCCTTGTTTTTTTACTTAGTGCGGCAATGGGGGGATTATCTGCAATAAAAGACACGGAAATCCCTAATTTAATATTGGGAGACACCTATGTCAACATGACAATTGATAATATTAAAGCAGGAAAACCTACCGGAGTATATCAAGACGAAGACGCATTCGGTATGTTTTTCCAGATAGCCTTTAACAATATAGCTGTTGCATTTCGTTGCTATGCTGCCGGTATTCTGTTTGGAATCGGGACATTATTTATGCTGTTTTATAACGGATTTATGGTAGGGGCTTTTCTCGGACTTTTTTACAATAATAATGAATTTTCTCATGCGTTTCCGGTAGTGATGATACACGGCACCTTAGAGCTAAGTGCGATTGCAATTGCCGGAGGTGCTGGATTTTGTCTGGGGAGTGGATTCATGTTCCCTGGTACTTTTAAACGGCTACACTCCTTCCAGTTAGCCGCCAAGGATAGCGTAAAAATCATAATAGGGCTAGTTCCCGTGTTTACCCTTGCTGCTTTTTTTGAAAGCTATGTAACAAGATATGAAAATATGCCACTAATTTTAAAATTATTAATCATTATCCTTTCACTTGCTTATATTGTCTGGTACTACTTTATATACCCCTCAATAATGGCACATCAAATAAAATTAGAGTCTTATGGAAAAAATCCATCTTTTTAGGGTCAGAGATATTGGAGATATACTCCGCGATACTTTCGCACTTTTAAAAGCGCAAGCCACCCCTCTCTGGAAAAATGTTTTTACAATTGTAATACCCGGATTTATAATTATTGCGGTAGGAATGGTCGTTACCCTCAAAGACCTCTTACTCCTTGCACAAGAGATTCAAGCCGGAGGAGCTATAGAAAATTCCGGAGAAATGTTAGATTCTTTAAAGTCAGTAATATCTTCCCCTACTATGTGGGCAGGATTTGGAGTCATTATAATTTGCTCTCTATTTATTCAGGGCTTTATGAATAGCCTAGTGTTTAACTACGTAGAGGCTTACGACAAGGGTAATGAAGAATCAAAAAATCCCGACAGTCTTAGAGCCAAAAGTATTGGAGACATTGGCTGGTATGTTGGGTATTCTTTATTGTTAGGATTTGCGGTTTTGGGTATTGCCATAGTATTAATGGGAGGAGGTGCTTTATCCGGTTCGGCATTATTAACCTTTTTGCTTGGAATGGCTTTATTCGTAGGGATTTTTGTCGTTCTTCCGGTATTTGTACTATTTTTTCCGGTTGCTTTTCTTGAAAGAACCTCTTTTGCAGAAAGTTGGAACCGAGCGCGGTATCTTACCAAAGGAGAATGGGGAACTACGATTGGGGTAGTCATTATTATGGCATTATTGGGAGGAGTTGCCTCCTCTATTGTTTCCGGTATCCTCAGTTTGATAGGGAGCATGTTTGGAGAGTTTGGGAAATTACTTTTCTCACAAATCGGGCAGCTTGGAATGACAGGCTTTATAGGAATATTTTCGGCCACTGCGTATAGCCTTCTTTATGGGTCCCTCCGTGCAAAAAAAGAAGGTGCAGATGACGGAGTCTTGGGCAATGACCTAATAGACGAAATTGGGAAAAAGAAAGACGAAGATACAACCCAAACATGGTAGGCTCTTATCTTCTTACATGATGCAAAAAGAGGCTGTCTAAAAAGGATATTTCTAAAAGAAAGCTGAATTTTATTGCGTATTTTGTGTTGTAAAATTCCCCATCACGTTTTCTTCTTTCCTGCCTGCCTACAGAGGCAGGCAGGA
>CAUJFT010000464.1 GCA_963169475.1 Bacteroidota bacterium
TATGTAAAAGCAAAGCGATACTCAAGAAACAAGGATACCCCTATTGATTCTATGAAATACCCCTTGTGAAAAGATAAAATCCCATTCACAAGGGGTATGACATCTATGGTTTTTTATTTTTCTCCGAAAAAAAATTATTTTTTCTCTTCGGGAGCAAACGTCTCCTTATAATACTGACGGAAGTTTTTGACATCATCAGGAGTAGCCATTTGGGCATGGAACTCCCCTGATTTCTGCTTCGATTTGAGAATTGCCGCTTCCAACGGAACATTTACATCGTCCATATAAGAGGTATGTACTTTTACGGTGTATTCAAAAAATTCGAGATAGAGATAATTGTAATTATCAATTTCGAGGAGAATCGTGAGTTTATCCGGCTCTTTCACTCCAAGGTCATTTTCGCGCCCGAGCTGCCATACAATCTTAGAACCCACCATTTTATTGATAGTCAATCCATTGAGCGACAAGAAGCCGACATCTTGAGAAGTAAACATTGCGTGCCGGGTTTCACTGAAACTAAAATTGATATTGGATAAAAGAAGGTTAATAGGCACTGCTTTTCCAATATCTATATCATGGGAAACGATAGCATTTTTAATTTCTTCTTCTTCAAACTTACGCGTATTTACATCGCCGCCTTTCTCTCCGTCAATAAACTCTGAAAGGTTCTCTATGAGCTGTTTGTTTCCGTAATTTACATCTTTTTTGGCCACAGACATATAGAGAAACATCTCTACAAACTTTTTGAACGGCTCTGCCGGAACGGGATAGTTTAATCCCATCACGAGATTAGTAGAGGTAGTCTGTTTATTCAAATCAGAAGACCATGCCCCTACCACTTTGGGAGATAAAGTATTCTTATAGAAGTCGGCGAATCGGTTATTAAAATATCCACTAGAGGTAACGATATTTTTGGCATCATCATAATTTACAGTAGTTCCTTTATAGGCTTTGCCCTTCAGTTTGTCTTCTGGGCCGATGATAAACTCTTTGGTCTTTCTGTCAATCGTAAGCCCTCCTTTTGCCCTTAATACTACGAGGTCGGCAGAGAAGCGTTTGGGTTGAAGGAAGTTGGAATAGAAATACTGGTTTTCCTTGTCAAAATTTAATCCTACCATTAGCTCATCGCCCGAAACATTAGAGAGATTTTCGTCAATCGGAATAAAGATAGAATCCGGATTCACGACAGTTTTGGGAAAAGAAAACCATGCTCCTTTAAAGACCTCATTTTCAGATTCTATTTTTACCTCTCCTTTAAAGGCGAGTAATTTACGCGAACCGTCTAACTCGGCAGTTCCCCTAAAATGAATACGGTCTGTAAGATAAAAACCCTGCTCATCAGGAATAAGCCCGGTAGCGACAGTAACTAATCTTGTTTTATCCACCCCGATACTATCAAACTTTACATACTGCGGTTTACCGGCAACTGTGATATAATCATACATTCCGCGCCCTGAATACTTCTTAGAGGAATAGATATTGACCTTGGCCCCATAGATTTTATGGTATTTGGTTTCTTTGTCCACCTCTACGATTGCATTTTCAATCTTACGGATAAATCCGTCTGGATAGATAGTTACGTTCCCTTCCGGAGGAGTAATGATTGCGTCTGCAACAATGATGATAGGTACGCCGTGTACCTCAATATTTCTTACCGCCAAGGCATAGGAAGCGTCCTTTGCGGTAAACGTAAGGCTGTCCTGCTCTGGATTTACAGATACAAAATAATTATCCAATGGATATACACTTACTGCATCCATTTTCAAGATTTTATCCCTACGGTCATAGCTTCCTTTGTTGAGAGAGGCGCGGTATCTATGAATAGGGAAGAAAGCCCTTGCTACCCCGTTTTCCTTGGATTCAAACCGGGTTTCATGGCGCATCACATCATAAGTGATGTTTACCCGTTCCGCAACAAAATGTTTTAAGTCGAGCGTATCATCATCTGTAATTGCAAAAACCCCGTCAAAGGTATGAAACTCCATCTCATCAAATACAATACTGTCGCTGCTGATTTTAACCTGATCTACGGTTACAGTCCCATCTCCTAAAACGCCTTTCGGGGAGATGTACATCGTTCCTTCAAACGAGGCTTCTCCCCCAAATAGCTTGAGGGGTTCTTGTTTTGTGGTAATTGCGAGAATATCTTTTTTGACAAGCCATTTAAAATCTGTAACAGTACCCGAGACCTCCGGAATATGAAAAGAGCGACGCACATCGAACTTTTTGGTTACTGCCATACAAGAATCGAAATGAAAAACAAAGGTATCGGATTCAGTAGTGGTTTCAAGGTACTCTATCTTACCATTTCCGTGCAACCCAAGATTGTCCATGTTGATTTCATTGAAATATTTTCCTTTTCCTTTGTACAAATCCATTCCAAAGGCTTCTGTATAATTTCGTAACCCCAATGAATTATCAGGCATTACAACGAGTGCCTGCCTAAATTCCGGGAATATGTCAGAGGAGAAAAAACTACCATCAAATTTTAGAGAGCGTTCGTCAAAGGCACTCAAACTATCCATGACGAAAGGGTCAAGAGCAAAAAACAATTGTTCTTTTTTGTAGATACCTTGTTGGATTCTGTCTTTTTCCCAATACACAAAAGATTTTTTGTAGGTATCAAATACAGGATAGTATTTATTGCGCTGCCTATCATCATCATCTCTTTGTCCGCTTTTGTTGTTGTATTCATCAATATGAATTTTCCCCGTAATCTTCTCAAAAGTAGTACTACGCAAGGCTTTTTGTAAGGGAGAAAACTCAAACCCTTCTGCCGGATTACGTACAAGCACAAAACGCATAGAGTCAATATCATCACAATAGACATTAAAACTTTCGTAGTCAAATTTAAATTTTTCATGCTCATCTGCATAGAAGTTCAGCTTTCCGATGGCCATCGTCCCTCCAAAATTCATTGCCCGATTCTCCCCAATTACTACCTCCCCATCTTTAGGGACAATCCGTACAAATTGGGAGTCACAAAGCACAAAGTTTTGTACCCCATTCATAGTTACAGAAAGTCTATCAAGGCTCATATCCATCACTGCATTATCCTTATCTTCTACCTTCCCAATAAGTTGAATGACATCAAAGTCTTTTTTCTTGCGCGCAGCCTTCATCCACACGTTCAACTTGGCTTCCGGGTAAATTTCAAAGGTTTTGGGGTTATATCTAAGAAAGCCTTCACTTGCCAATCTTGGCAATGATTGCTTAAACGCGTTCAAGTCGGTTTTGGGATTGGCATAGGCTTTTATGACGCTTTCGGCGAGTAATGGCTCCCCTTCGTGTTCTACCGTAAACCGATATATCAATCCTAGCGGGTGAAAACTCAAAATTCCCTTATAGGAATCAAAACGGGTCTGGGTAAAAAAATCGAAAGATTCTATGACAGCAAGTTTGTTGGCTTGGTCTATAAAGGCGGTAAAACGCACATCATCTGACCCAATTTTCCAGAGAATAGATTCAAAGTATAAATAAAAGTCGTGATAAGTACTCAAAAAAGGCTGACGAGAATATAGCCCCTTTGTAGGGCGTTTTATCATCAGCTCTTCCATGCTTGTCGTAAATACGAGGTCGGTGCCGGGGTGAATAAGAGAATCCTTCTCCCCAAGGAAAATATAGGTTTGCAGGCGAGTCCCCGTGATGGATTTCTGGTCAAGAATAATCTCATCTCCTGCAAACTCAATGGCTTTCCCCCCCTTCCTTACAAAGGTAACCTTGGCAGGGATTTTTTTTACCACCATATCCCACGGGTTGTGATATACTTCTTTAACCTCCGGGATATAGGTTGTCGTATCATTAAAATTATCCTCCTTAAAGGTTTCTACTATTTTGACTTCTTCCTTGGCAAACCAATCCACATCTTCCATGTGCGCTTCCTCTTCATTATAAGTATCGAACCCAAACTCTGAAAAATCGCCCAATAAGGCCGCATCAATTTCTTCATCTGCTTCTGGAGAGGTTTCATTTTTCACTACCTCTACTTTTTTCTTTTTCTTGGGCGGCGGCGGCGGTGCTACATACTTTACGAGCGTGTCGGAAGATGAGCCTATCGCCTTAATTCCTTTTAGTGAAAACCCTCCTTGATAGTGAACTCCTTGAACAATATCCTTGATAATAACCCCTCCGCCATAGCTTTTAAAATAGGGGAATATTGCCTTATTGATGTCCTTATATCCTATGTTTTTGTCTTCAAAATGTCCGATAATAGGCTTGCCAGACACCATTCTATTGTAATAAAAAGTTACACTATCTGCCGTAACCACTCCAATATTAAAGTTTAGGCGATACTTTCGAAACTGACAGTAAGCACCCGGTTCTCCCATCTTAGCCCAATCTACTACCCCACCTACTCCCACAAATGTCCGTGTCATAAGGTTAAAGTCTCCGCTTGTTTGCTTAATAAGCGTGCTGTCGTATGCCCCTTTGAAGAACAAATCCGTTTTCCGAAACTGTATTACGGGAGCCTTGTAGATATTATCATCTTCCTTAATTTCGAGATAGTATAGCTTTGGCTGTACTTGGGAGGCATGCCATAAAAACTTATTTCGCTGACAAGTTTGCCCTGCCGGGATATATTCGGACAGCGTTTTAAGGTAAATTCTAAGCCTTCGGGCTTCCATATCCTTTATCGCCTGCTGGGTTACATCAAAAAAGGATTTGGGGTCTAACTGAACATAGGAATCCAGATTTTTGATGGAGGTAATGGCTTTTACGTAATATGTAACTTCGGGAAAAAATTGACTTTTTTTACTTATCATCGCATTGATTTGCGTGATTAAGCGGCTCTTTTCTTGCTCTGAATACGCCGTTCCTCCCCATTGATTCTGAAGTACTACACCCGCTTTTTTTGCTTCGTCCGATTTGGTAGCATTGAGCTTGGCAACAAGTGCCGTAATAAATTCGGAAGGATTTTCGGGAAGCTTTTCTACGGGCTGCGCCATTAAGGGCTGTGCCACCCCCGCTAGGAACCAAAATAAAATTACTATAGCTGCAGTACTTACGCCCGAACATAAATATTTTTTTAAATCACCCATAGCTCTGATTTATACATTAAAAAACCTAATTATTATCCTTGTAATTGGTCTATTTGCAAAAGCAAACTACGGCAAAGTTAGGATAAATCTTTAAATGTTGAGTAACATAAACGATTTTTTCCCCTATAATTATATAAGAGCTTATCCTTTTTTATGTTTTTTGTAAATAAACTCCCAATATTTTGCTTCTTTTCAGAAAAGATAGATACAAGGCTTACTTGTCGAAAGAAGTTTTTAATTTGTGAGCTTCCATAACAAATTATGTCCCAATTAATTACCGAATCAGTACTAGTTTTTCAAATTTAGTTACAGATTTATGGGTTTCTGGTTCGCGGAGCGTTACTTGATAGACATAGGTACCTCTCCCGATTTTGTCTCCGTACTCATCTAATCCGTCCCACGTAATTCCCCTAAAGTAATTCCCTTCGGCATAAAAATCGGCTTCTAAGGTTTTGACTAATTTGCCACTAATAGAAAATATTTTAATCTGGGCGTATAAATCTTTTCCTATCTGATTATGACCAATAAAAAATTCGGTATGTGTTGAAAACGGATTAGGATAATTGAGAAGTTGGGTCAGTGCCATTTCTGCGCTTTCGGTAAGGATAAATCGGGTTTGGCTTTCCGATGAATTATTAGCTACGTCCCATATTCTGATAGTAAGGGTA
>CAUJFT010000465.1 GCA_963169475.1 Bacteroidota bacterium
CCCTGCCTCTTGGTATTTTTTAATTTGTTTGGTCTAAGGATTCTAAAAATGATTTCTTAGACCCACTTTTTTTGTCTATTATTACATTCATTTTTGATACGGAAGCAAACTAAATAGAATCGAAAGTTTTTTCAGAAAAAATAAATTGTATAATCTACTATTTTTCTATTCTCTCCAATATCTTACTACTCAGTAATGAAGAAAAACATTATCTTTCGCAAAAATTTTGAACGAAGACCTCACCAATGCTATTTCTTGCTATAGAGTTTACATTACCAATAAAAGATAACGTACTTGCATTCAGCATTGTATTGTTTATTGTGCTGCTCTCTCCGATTATCCTCAGGCGGTTTAGGATTCCCAGCATTATCGGCTTAATGATTGCGGGAATGTTTATTGGTGAGCATGGGCTTAATCTTTTGGAACGACAAGGAAGTATTAGTCTCTTGGCTACAATCGGGTTAATGTACATTATGTTTTTAGCCGGATTAGAAGTAGATATGCAAAGTTTTAAGGAAAAGAAAAACCGAAGTATCAGTTTTGGGCTTCTCACCTTTTTTATTCCGTTTATTTTTGGTTTTGTAGGAGTTTATTACTTCTTAAATAGTCTTCTTCCCCCTGAGGACGTACTCAAAATACCCGGAGCAGTATTGCTTGCAGCAATGTTTTCTACTAATACCCTTATTGCCTATCCCATTATTGTGCGTTTGGGTATTACTAAAACGGAGCCGGTAACGATTACTATTGGAGGAACAATCATAACAGATACGCTGGTTTTATTGGTCTTTGCCGTTTTGACCAACCTTATTACGGGTACTTTTAGTACGTTTTTTATCATACGCCTTATTGGTTCTTTGGGTTTATTTAGTTTTGCGATATTTTTGGGTATTCCTGCATTAAGCCGGTGGTTTTTTAGAAATATTGAAGACGAAAGAGGGTCGCAGTATATTTTTGTGCTTGCGGTTGTTTTCCTTGCGGGCTTTCTTGCAGAACTATCCGGAGTAGATGCAATTATTGGTGCGTTTATGTCCGGGCTTGCCCTAAATAGAATTATTCCTCACAATTCGCCATTGATGAGTAGAATAGAGTTTGTAGGACAGGCATTATTTATTCCGTTTTTTCTATTGAGCGTAGGAATGGTGGTAAATTGGCGGGCTTTCATTGAAGACCAGAATATCGTCTTATTTTCCTTGGGGCTTATCGTGATTGCGTTGTTTACAAAATGGGCTGCGGCATGGATTACCCAACAGATTTTTGGATATTCCGGTTTGGAGCGGAAGTTGATATTTGGATTAAGTAGTGCGCACGCTGCCGCTACGATTGCTATTATCCTTACGGGCTACCACCTGAAAATATTGCCCGAAGAAGCATTAGATGCTACGCTTCCTGTGATTATGGTTTCTTGCCTTGTTAGCTCAATGGTAACAGACTCCGCTGGGAGAAAATATGCCGTAAAGTCTATAGAAAGTATGGTGGTTGCTAGTGAGGAAGACGAACGAATTATGGTACCAATTTCTAATCCTAACCATATTCAAAACCTGATAGATTTAGCACTTTTTATCAAAGACCGAAACTCTCAATCCCCTATATTCCCGCTATCAGTGGTAACACAAGAAACAAAAATTCGGGAAAAAATTACACAGACCTATAAAATGTTAGAAAAATCTACGCAGCATCTAAAAGAAATTAACCAAAAAGTACAGTTAATCACAAAAGTAGATGTAAATGTTTCTGATGGTATTGGGAGGGCTGTAGAGGAGAATAGGATTAATATGCTGCTGATGGGTTGGAGTAGTTCGGGGGGAGCAAGCGAATTACTTTTCGGAACTGTTTTTGATGCAGTGCTTCATAGTGTTCATCAAATGATTGTCGTCAGTAAGGTACGATTTCCTATACAGACATTTACGAGTATCCATGTTGCGGTTCCGGCTCATGCTGAACTTGAAATAGGATTCAGAAAATGGATAGAAGTAATTGTTCGTATTTTTAAGCAAACAGAACCCGAACTTAATTTTTATGGGTCACGCCAATCTCTTCAATTTATCAATCACGAATTTCAATCCGAAAAACTTAAGGTAGCTCCAAAATATGTAGAACTAACTCAATGGGAAGATTTTACTCAAATTAGCGGAAGCAAGCCTTATAGTTTGATAATGGTTATTTCCTCTCGGAATTTTGGAATTTCTTATAATGACGAAAATCACTACCTCCCCAATAGCCTTGCCAAACAATATCCTAATTTAAACTTGATGGTTATTTATCCCGAACAAAATGACGTAAAGCAAGAAGAGACTACCTTCTTTCAGATGGATAATGTACCGATTATTCAAATTCAGAATATAGCAAAACTTAGTAGCTGGAGGCGGAGGCTTAGTTGGATTACAAATAAATTTTAATTCGTTATGAAAACTTTTCTTTTCAATTCCTACTATCAAGGAGATAAAAAGTTTTTCTCCTATCTGATTGCGGTTTTTGTGATGATAGGTTCCAATCTTATTGCTTCTATTCCGCTTGCGGCCTATAGTATAATGCTTGGCGGATTTAGCCCCGATGGGAGCATGGAACTTAAAGGAGGGAACCAAAATCTTACTTTTCTACTGATGTTGCTTCCTTTTGTTGGAGCATTGGGAGGATTATATTTAGCACAAAAGAAACTACATAACCGGACTTTTCGGAGCCTAATCACTACGGGTAGCTCAATTAATTATAGTAAGGTACTTTTTTCTTTCTTTTTGTGGCTTGGGCTAAATGGGGTAATCCAGATTGTAGATTATTTAATCGAACCAGACCTCGTTTTTCGATTTAATCTACTCCGATTTGCAGCACTTAGCCTCATCAGTATCATACTAATTCCCCTCCAAACCTCCTTTGAGGAAATATTTTTTAGGGGCTACCTGATGCAGGCAATCGGTAATACAACCACACGCCCAATTATAGCACTTTTGATTACTGCTGTAAGTTTTGGGGCAATGCACCTCGCAAACCCGGAAGTACAAGCAATGGGAATAGGGCTTTCCATGGCGTATTATATCGGGTTTGGTGTAGTACTTGGAGCGATAACATTATTGGATAATTCCTTAGAGCTTGCCTTAGGGTTTCATGCCGCCAATAATCTTTTTGCTTCCATTTTTGTTACTTTTAAAAGCTCTGCACTTCAAACGGAAGCACTGTTTATAGACGAGCATTTTGACTTTATAAGAATGTTTTGGCTCTGGGCGTGTGCTGTGGTTATCTATCTGATTATAGTATATAAAAAATACTCATTCGCTCCTCTTTCTTCTTTGTGGGAAAAAAAAGAAAAAGAATAAAGTTACTCCAAGATAAATTACTCCTTATCCTTTGATTTTTTTGATGATATTTCTGGCAACTATACGGCCTGTTTCTGCCCCTCCGTTCATATAGCCT
>CAUJFT010000466.1 GCA_963169475.1 Bacteroidota bacterium
TAATCCCTATGAAGCCCTTAAATCACTTACAAGAGGCAAGGAAGGTATTACCGAAGAAAGCCTTAACGCATTCATTCTTTCGCTCGAAGTATCCGAATCTATAAAAAAAGAGCTCCTTAGACTGCGCCCGGAGAACTATATCGGAGATGCAGGACTTTAAAAGAATAAAAGTAAATAAATGGCTATTTCTTGCCCCAACGCTTTGATGGGAGGGTAATCCGAAGCATGATTGATTCGTTAAATAAGATTGTGGGGAGCGTTGTCTATTTGAGGCGTGTTATTAAGCTGCTCAGACATTGCCGCTGCAATTTTTTGCGAAACGCCCTTCTCTCCCAAGAGCATGGTTAATATTTTATAATCTATCAATACTTTTTCTCTATTTTCAGGGATTAATAGTTTACGTACTTCTTCCTCAATATGCTTTGCGGTACACTCCTCTTGTATCAGCTCTTTCACCACTTCTTTTCCACAAATTAGATTTACTAAACTAATAAAAGGTACTTTTACAAGGCGTTTTGCAATCATAAAGGATAGAGTAGAGCCTTTGTAACAAACCACTTGAGGCACATTAAATAGGGCAGTTTCAAGCGTAGCCGTTCCGGAAGCCACAAGGGCAGCTTCGGAAGATTTTAGGATACTATACGTTTGTTTCATACGCACCTCCACATTTTTACCAAGCATAAATTCTTGATAAAACTCTAGCGTTTTGCTGGGTGCGCCTGCGATTACAAAACGATATTCGGGCATAGCCTCTGTTACTTTAAGCATTGCAGGAAGAATTTTCCGAATTTCTTGTGTCCTACTTCCAGGTAGGAGGGCGAGTTGTTTTTGAATGGGTAAGGAAGAAAAATTTTGTTCAAATTCCGCCTTTACATCCATCAGCGGATGCCCATAATATCCGGTATGAATCCCTTCTTTCTCATAAAACTCCTTTTCAAAGGGTAAAATGACATACATTTTTTCTACATACTTTCGGATAATGTTGATTCTCCCTTTTTTCCATGCCCATAGTTGAGGAGAAATGTAGTAAAATACCCGAATCCCGCGAAGATGAAGCCACTTAGCCATTCTAAGATTAAATCCAGGGTAATCCACAAGTACCACTACGTCCGGTTGAAATCGAAGAATTGCTTGTTTAATTGAGGAAAAAAGCCTCCGAATCGTAAAGAGATTTTTAAGCACCTCCCAAAACCCCATAAAGCCTGTATTTCGTACATGTTCAGTAAGTATTACTCCTGCTTTTTCCATTTTATCTCCTCCCATTCCTTCAAATATCGCATCAGGGTGCAGGATTTTCAGTTCGTTAATGAGAAAGGAAGCGAGCAAATCCCCCGAATCCTCTCCGGCAATAAAATACCATTTTTTCATGGATACCCTATTAGAAATCAAAGGATTTAACTTGTGGGTGAGTTACCAACCACTCATTCAGTTCATTGAGGCGTTTTTCATTTCCGTATATTTCATAGACCATTTCGGCCACTCCTTCGCTTCGCGAGATTTTAAGAAAACGAAATTTTACAGAGAACTCCCGTATAGAATTTTCAATTTCTTCTCTTGAAATCAATTCTACAAAAAAAGAAATGCGATAAGTACGGCTTTCTCTGAAAAATTCAATCACATCTCTAAGGTACTCAAAGGTAGAAAGCACAAAAATAGATAATCCTAATGCACTGAACGCCACTACATAATCGCGATGCCCGACTGCCATACCAATAGCGGCTGAAATCCAGATGGAGGCGGCTGTGGTAAGTCCCGTAACATTAAACCCCTCTTTAAAAATCACCCCTCCTCCAAGAAACCCCACGCCTGTAACGATGTTTGCAGCAATTCTATCCGGACTATTCGCACTGATTTTTTGAGAAACAAGCGTAAATATGCAAGCACCAAGGCTAATCATGGCGATAGTTTTTATGCCGGCAGCTTTCCCGCGATATTCCCGCTCAACACCAAGCAATGCTCCTAATATTACAGATACTAAAATCCGGAGCAAGTCTTCCGGTAACGAGTCTAATGTGAACATATTGCGATGAATTTATCTATCTAATAAAATTTGTATTATCGTTTTCTTTAGAAATTTTTGGGGACAGACGGATAAGCAATAAAATAATAATTTAGTTTTAGCTTATATTGCTCTATAAACCCTGCTTCGGTAAATGGGGGCATTCCTTTGAGAAAAAACTCCATTAAAGAAACTTCAAGCCCTGCCTGTTTTAGCAAGTGGTATAATAATTCTGGCTGGGTTCCGTAATAATCCGATGCTCCTATTCCTGACTCGAAAATTACTATGGGCTGATAGAGGGAGAGGATTTTTTTCGCGCCTTCTAATACCCCAAACTCTCCCCCTTCTACATCTATTTTTATAAAATTGGGCTTAACCCCTTCCGGAATCACTTCGTCTAAGCAGTCAGTTTGTACTGTAATTTCTTGAATCTCGGGAGCTTCTTTATACTCCCGTTGTTTTAATCCACTGTACGCAGGCGCATTCACTACATATTGAAACGTGGTGCTTCCTTTTTCTTTCCATAGGGCAATGTCAAAAATCTGGATATTGGCG
>CAUJFT010000467.1 GCA_963169475.1 Bacteroidota bacterium
AGCCCCAACATGTTTCTTAGGAATCTAAAGGTAGAACGGGAGGCTATTCGTGAAATATTTCAAGACGCAGAAAGCGACAAAGAAGTAGAGGTAATCGTGGACCCAGACGTAACCCAAACCCATGTATTCCGGACTTTTCAAGGCAAACGCTATCGCGATAAGATAAATATCTTTCATTACGGAGGACATGCCGATTCCGATGAGTTGTTTTTTGAAGCAGATGCCGGCGGGAATGAATCCTTTTACACCACAGGTCTTGCAGCACTATTGGGACAACAACAAAACTTAAAATTAGTTTTTTTGAACGGGTGCGCTACCAAAGACCAAGCGGAGGGACTACTCAAAGCCGGAGTACCTGCCGTAATCGCTACTTCTCGTAAGATACCTGATGATGCCGCTACGCTATTCTCCAAGACCTTTTATCGTGGAATTGCAGGGAATGCCTCTATTTCAAGGGCTTTTAAAGAGGCAGAAAGTGCCATTCTTTCAGAGCATGGCAACTTGGATAATTTTAGAGGAGTTTATTGGGATAAAGAGGAAACCGAAACCCCAGCAGAAGTTCCTTGGAAATTATTTTTCCTTAAGGAAGAAGCTACCCAAATAAGTCTATACCCCAACGAAACACAAGGCACCGGAATGAGCCTTGTAGATATTAAAACGGCCCTTATCGGGAAAGAGGTAGGGAGTTACACCCTCACAGAGTTTATCAATATTGGTAACTTTGGCTTTGTTTTTAGGGGCAAACATCGTTCCCTCAACAAGGAAGTTGCAATTAAAATTTCGCATCGAATAAAAAAGGGGTATGATAAACTCAAGGACGTAATAGAAACCGGAGCCAAGGGGCTTAGCCTCCTCAATCATCCCAATATTGCAAAAATAGAAGATATGGGCGAGTTTGGGGTGGATAAATACGACAAACGTTTTTTTGTAGTGATGGAACTCATCAACGGCAAAAGATTAGACCAAATAGACTTAGGGTTTAAAACGGCAAACCGGTCACAAATTAAGAAAATCCTTTCTCCTATTCTTCAAATCCTTGAAGGACTACAGTTTGCACATGAGGTTATTTATGAAGACAATCGCGGTTTTAGGATTATAGGGGTACTTCATGGGAATATCAAAACACGTAAGGTCATGCTTGATGCCAACTTTACCCCAAAACTTATTGATTTTATGGTAGCAGACCTTACACGGGTGAATGAGGTTGAAATTGAATATCCAGAAGAACTAAAAGGCATTCTTAAAGACGAAAAACCGGAAGATTATTTTGCTCCGGAACAAATCACTATGGGAACTATCTCTATCTCAACAGATATATATTCCGCAGGCGCAGTACTCTTTGAGCTTTTTTCTGGTAAGAAAATCAGTGCCGTAACGGTTAGCAGTGCGGCAGAGGTTGCTCGACATTTTAAAGTATATAATTCTGCTATCCCTTCTTATTTGGGGAGTATAGTATTTAAAGCCTTGCAGAAAGACCCGCAGGAGCGGTTCAAAAGTGTAAGAGAAATGCGCGATGCCATCATCAAAAACCTCTCGTGGTGGTCGCGTTTGCTGATTGGATTAGGATTTAGAAAGTTTTAAGGAGAACAAAAATACGCTAGTAGAAAAAAGTGCTGAAAATTGCTTGGTCTGAATCTTTTTGTTATCCCTTACCGGAAGGACATCGCTTTCCTATGGAAAAATATCAACTCATTCCAGAGCAGCTACTCTATGAAGGTACAATAAAGCTCGAAAACCTCTTTCAACCCGAAGAGATAAGAGTAGAAAATATCCTTACTGCCCATAGCCCGGAATATTGGGATAAACTTGAAAACGGAAAACTTACCCCCAAAGAAATTCGCAAGATAGGATTTCCCTATACTCCCATGCTCATCAAACGGGAGCGCGAAATCATGCAAGGAACAATAGAATGCGCCCTTCATGCACTTCGGTACGGTGTCTCTATAAATGTAGCCGGCGGCACGCATCACGCTTATCGCAATTCCGGAGAGGGGTTTTGTCTAATGAATGATTTTGCCATTGCGGCTTGTTATCTCCTAAAAATGAAACTTGCCCGCAAAATTATGATTATTGATTTAGATGTACATCAAGGCAACGGAACCGCCAGTATTTTTCGCAATATACCCGAAGTATTCACATTTAGTATGCACTGCTCCGCCAATTATCCGCTTGTCAAAGAGCCGTCTGATTTAGATGTAGCACTCCCGCCCGGTACCGATGACAAGGTTTTTTTGAAAACTTTATATGATACGCTCCCCTCTATTATAGAAGACTTCCAACCCGATTTTGTATGTTATCTATCGGGGGTAGATATTTTGCACACGGATAAACTCGGAAAATTTGGCTGCACCCTCTTGGGAGCTAAAGCAAGAGATGAATATGTGTTAAACTATTGTTACAAAAACCAGCTCCCTATTGCCATAGCGATGGGTGGAGGCTATTCTCACAGAATCAAAGATATTATAGAAGCACATTGTAATACCTTCAGGCTGGCACAACATATTTGGTTTTAAGTAGTTATGAGTGAGGAGTTGTAAACTTTGATTACGACTCTCTCCGTCATGTTGAGCGAAGGCGAAACACAACACCCAAGTGGGGCTAAAACAATGATAGTTTATCCCAAACCATATTGGCTCTACGCTTGTCGATGAAAAAACAGCTAAGACAGAGTAGAAAAAACAAAAAAACTTTTGCCGCTTTTTCCCACCTAAAAAATACAGCAAACAAGGAGACAAGCGAAGCAGTTTTAACACAAAAATAAAATATGGATATAAATAATAGAAAAAATAGTACCTTTATTATCGGAGCGATTGGATTGGTATTTTTGGGAATATTAGTAACGCAGTTTTTATTGTTAGAAAACAATTCAGAGTATGAAGTACAAGTCCAAAACCTAAGAAATCAGAAGGATACCCAATTTGCCAAGTCTGTAAACTCCCCTATTGAGAACCCAAAAGACTTTAAAGGACTTCCATATTTTCCACCAAACGAGTCCTATAAAACGCAAGCCTCTTTTACTCCTTATATATTAAAGGATACGCTGCAAATGCGAACAACCACCCAAGAGGTCCGGAAAATGGTCGCGGCGGGTAAAGTCCGCTTTCAATTATTCAAACACGAATATGAACTCACTGCCTATAAGCCCGTAGGGGGAGAAGAGAAGGGATATTTTATCCCCTTCAAAGATATGTCTAATGGAGTCTCTACTTATGGAGGCGGACGGTATATGGACGTAGAAATAAAAACTCCTTCGTCTTTCACTATAGACTTTAATTTCGCCTACAATCCTTATTGTGTTTATAGCGAAAAATACGCTTGCCCGTTGCCTCCTCCCGAAAACCTTATAGGATTGGAGTTATTTGCAGGTGAAAAAATGTATCCAGATAAAAAATAAAATAGGATTTATTTTTCACAAACTTTTTTTATATTTGCAGCGTTTTTATTTCTTTGGAACTATAAGCCTTAACATAAAATGGAGAATACTTTTCAGGTTAATTTGAAGGTCTGGAGACAATCCAATGCCAAAAGCAAAGGGAAAATAGTGGACTATACCATTTCAGGGATTTCGTCCGATATGTCATTTCTGGAAATGTTGGATATGCTCAATGAGCAATTGGTCAGAAAAGGAGAAGATCCTATCGCCTTTGACCACGATTGTAGAGAAGGAATCTGTGGTAGTTGCGGAATGATGATTAACGGGCA
>CAUJFT010000468.1 GCA_963169475.1 Bacteroidota bacterium
GAAAGAAAATCTTGATTGGGAAAAATGGATGAAAGAGACCCTTGGTTCAGAAGAGGTTATCTTTAAGGAAAGCGATTGGGAGTCTGCGCATAAATTGCTTGATTCTGCCCAGCCCCAACCGGCGGCTACTTTTTGGAAAAAGCGGGGAGGGTTATTGCTTACCATGCTTTTCTCTATGGCTATAATTATAGGATTTTTAATCTATTTAGCACTTAAGCAAAACCCTGAACAAACGAAGCAAAAAGATTCTCATAAAATAACGTACCAACCTAATACTCCTGAAATAGAGGATATGGCAAAGAACCATAAAAAACCGAGCGAAACCTCTCTACTTGGGCAAGACCATTCGGATATTGGCACAATAAATCCTGAACCCGCACAAAAACAAAAGAAGAATCCTGATAAATCCCCTCCTTTTACCAAAACAAAACAAAGCGATAATATCGTCAGAAACGATGTATCTTCTCAAAGAAAAATACCTCCTAACACCGATATACCAAACACGCCGGCTAATGAGACTAAATTAAACCAAAATCCAGAGTATTCTTCAAGAATAGAAAAAAATAGTACACGCTTTACTCCAGAAAATGTCGCTAATAACCCATCAAATATAGGCGAATTAATGATGGATAAGTCGGAATCTCCGGAGGATAAGCACTATCAAGCCTCAGCGTTAAATGCTAAGTACGAAAAGAAAGAAATATTTACCCAATCAAAAAAGACGGAATCAGAAATTATTTCCTTGACCTCTACGCCTCAATCATTGTCCAATCCATCGAAAGAACAAGTTTTTATTCCAATTACCCCAGAAAAAGTTAAGGGAAGAAGAATGAGTTTGTTTGTTTTTGCAGGAATGAGTGTACAAGAAAAGTCTTATGCTGTTTCTCCTTTATTGGGAGTGGGGTACCGCTATAAAACTCATTTGGGTATCGGGTTACAATCAGGTATAAATTATAGTATTTTTCGGAATCCTATAGGTCTTGTTCAGCAAGTAAATCAGATACAATACGGGCTTGGTTTTGAGCAAACCACTTATGTTCTGACCACAAAGGCACTTCATTTTGCAGAGCTTAGCTTTGGGGCGGTTTTCCCATTGGGGAAACGTCAGGAGTTATCCGGAAATATCCACTACGGGCGATTATTTTATTCCGCCGCTACGTTAGAGGTAAAACAACAAGATTCGTTTGGGCAGAAAGGGGCAACTTCCTCCAATGTTTCCGGTTATATTCAGGGAATTAGAGTATCGGATATAGGTGCTTCTGTGGGTTATTCCTTCTATATAAACAGAAAGATACAGTTTAACACATCAATATTTACCGGTTTTAGGGATTTAACGCGGAATGAGGTTTGGGGGAATGGGACTTTTCACCGGAATACTCAATGGCGTACAGGGCTTATTTTTCGGTTATGATAATGAAAATTATGAAGAAAAAATATCTATCATTAGTATTTCTTGGAATTGGAGTAATAGCACTTGTTCTTAGTGGGTGTGGAGAGAATGTACTACCAGAGCCAGACGAGGGGGTTGTTCAATATTATTTTGAGGGGAAGGTCAATGGAAATCTGGTAAAGTGGGAAGCCGGGAAAAATGGGTATTATCTCTCTCTCAATGAAGTACCTCCGGTCTTTAATCCGGATATGGTTTTCTTTGGTAAATTACGAATACCTAATGATTCAACACGTAATGCGTTAGAGATTTATATAGAAAAACCGGAGCTATTTGTTCCTGCTTCTGTGGATACTTTGTTTCAGGTGGGGGCATTCTCTTATAGCTCCCCCTCGACTACCTTGTCCGAAAACCTTACTTTTCAGGCGGACTTTCAAGGAAACCCTTCGGCGGTTACCTACACGTGGGACTTCGGAGATGGTACATTTAGCAATATTCCTAATCCGATACATACTTTTCCAAACCCGAATCAAGAATATGCAGTAAAGCTATCTTCTACCATTACAGATAATCAGTTTCCGTGCCGGAGCGAGATTGTTCAGAAAATAATCCCCACTAATATCCTTTGTAGAGAAAATTTTTCTTTCATGCCTACGGGTGGTCTCCAAAGAGAAATAGCCTTTCAGTCATCAAGTAGCCTAAAATGGGATTTTGGAGATGGCTCTCCGATAGTTATCGGCACAAATCCCATTCATTTATACTCCTCTAAGGGGGTTTTTACGGTTTCAACCCAAAGCGAAGCCTCTTCTTCTTGTCCTTACCAAATGTCTAAGAATATTCAGGTGGGAGAAATAGGGGGTTGTGGAGTTAATTTTGAGGTATCCTCGCCCACTTTACCCGAAAACAAAGTAATCCGCATCGTTTATCGAGACGACAGCGGGAAAGCCTATCATTCCGATAGAACTTCACAAGCAGTAGGTGCTTATTTCAGCCTTACACAAGTAGAAAATAAGATAGAAAATCAGCAAAAGATAAAAAAAATCAACGTCAAATTTTCTTGTACTCTTCAAAGTACGGACGGAGAAGTCCTAAATATCATGTCAGAGAATACCTCCTTTGGCATGAG
>CAUJFT010000469.1 GCA_963169475.1 Bacteroidota bacterium
AAGCACCTTAGTAAAGATAGAGCCTTAGAAAGTACTACAGTAGGTACACACAAAGATGATTTGCTTTTTCGGATTCACGGGAGAGAAGTAAAGTACTTTGGTTCACAAGGGCAACAAAAAACATTTGTTATTGCATTGAAACTTGCAGAGCATGCTTTTATTGCCGATAAATTAGGCTTCCCTCCCCTACTGCTATTAGATGATATTTTTGATAAATTAGATGAACATCGCCTCAAACAAATTGCCGATATTCTAGATAAAGACATCATTGGGCAAATCTTTATTACGGACACTTCTTATGAAAGGCTTGCGGCAGTTTTTGCTGATTGTGCAAAAGATGTTACTTATTTTCAAGTAAAAAATCATACATTAAAAGCCTTTAGCCCGGAAAAATAAGGCTATTTTAGGAGGGATAGGTAATGGAATAAGCCATTTTATAGATAAATAAGTACTGGTTTGAAATTAGTTTATGATGTTGTTTTTAGTTAAAAAAACTGATAAACAATTATTTGTGAAGACTAAGAACTTATCATTAAAAACTAAGAACTACTTACCAACTATACGACACAATTATTTTACAGAAACTTGCCGCACAAGCCTCCGGTTTAGTATATTTGTACCCCAAATAAAAAATATATGGAATATACGCTTTCATTCATAGAGCCAGGTACGCAGCTAATTTCTGTAACGATAAGAGTAGAAGGGGGAAAAAAGGGAGAGAAAACCACATTTCACCTACCAAAATGGAGACCCGGTCGGTATGAACTCCAACGGTTTGATAAGCTAATTGGAGAAGTGCAAGCCTTCGATGAGGGTAGCAAACAAGCACGTACTGTAACACAAATTACTACTCATAGCTGGGAAATAGAAACCGGGGCGGAGGGTTGTATCATTCATTATCTCTTTTATGCAAACCAAAGAGACAGTGGCGGGTCAGTATTTGACAAAGACGGGATTTACCTCAACCCTTGTAATTTTTTATTATACACTACGGATACAATCCATGAGCCTTGCACGATGGCACTTGAAATTCCGGAAAGCTACCGTATTGCGTGCGGATTAAAGCAGGAAAAAAATACTCTTTTTGCCAAAGATTTTCATGAACTTGCTGATAGCCCCTTATTTGCTTCTGATAAATTGCAGCATGATGACTTTTATGTAGGAGAGCTTCATGTTCATCTTTGGTTTATGGGAGAATGTAAACCGGATTTTGGCAGTTTCAGAAAAGATATAACTGCCTACACTCAAGCGCAAATTGCGGTTTTTGGAGATTGTCCGGTTTCGGAATATCACTACCTTTGCCTGATTCTGCCTTACACTTTCCGGCATGGTGTAGAGCATCAAACCGCAAGTGTCAATACGATTGGGCCGGGTTTTAACCTCATGCAGCCCGAAAAATATAACTCCTTTATCGAATTACTATCCCATGAATTTTTTCATACATGGAATGTAAAGTACCTTCGCCCGGCAGATATGTATCCTTATGAATATGACAAGGAAAATTACTCTGAATTGCATTACATTACCGAGGGAATCACTAGTTACTATGGCGACCTAATGCTGTATAAGTCTGGGATTTATAACCTAAACCGTTTTATTAAAAATCTAAATACCGAAATCTATGACCACTCCCTCCTGCCGGGTAAGGATAAAATTTCGCTTAGGAAAGCTAGCTTTAATAGCTGGGTAAACGGATATGGAGCAGAAACCGGTATTCCTAACCATAAAATTTCATTTTATACCAAAGGATACATCGTAGCATTTTTACTAGATTATGAAATCCGCTCTCATTCAAAAAACAAGTTTTCGTTAGATAATGTGCTACGAGAAATGTATCAGAAGATTGCAAAGCAAAGTAAAGGCTATACCAAAGCCGATTTTAAAGAAATATGTGAGAAATTTGGAGGCAAATCCTTTGATGCGTTTTTTGAAAAATATATTGATGGTATCAGTCCTTTAGAAGATGCGCTGAAAAGCGCGGGGAAGTATTTTGGGTTAGTGTTGAGAAAAATCGGAGCCTCCGCTACTTCTGAAAATATTTGGGGGCTGAAACTTGCCGGTAATCAGATTCAAGGAATACACCCGAATAGCCCCGCTGCCTTGGCGGGATTAAGCAAAGGAGATGAGATTGTTGCCGTGAATGGATATAAGGCAACCTCTGGGGAGGAATTATTCCGTTATTTTTCAGAGGAAGAAGAAATTACTATTCATTATTTCCATTTTGAACAGATTCAATCCGTAGTTCTTGTTCAATCAGAATTTAGAGAAGAAAAAATCCCTACGTTAGCGATTTCGGCATTTCCTTCGGAAGATTCAGAAGAAAATATAGTAGAATGGATTAAAATTCAGCCATTTGAACCAAATTTAGTAGTTGGGAGATAATTATAGGAGGTAAACCGGAGACTTCAAAGTCGGCAGATTGATATTCGGGCAGACGGGACTTGTATAACTCCTGAATTTTTTTTATTCTTTCTTCTGTAGAAACACCTTGTATTAACGGACGTTTTTCTGGCCTATTTATTAGCCGCTCTAAGATAACAGAAAAAGGAGTATTG
Source organism: Bacteroidota bacterium (assembly GCA_963169475.1). GTDB lineage: Bacteria > Bacteroidota > Bacteroidia > J057 > J057 > JAAFHL01. The sequence goes on from CAUJFT010000469.1 coordinate 2,556, forward strand.
ACAAAAATTGTTTTCCCTTTTGTTTTCATATACTCGTGATTCCCCCCAAAACAGGGGGTTCCGCCTCCGCATGAAATGACTATCACCTTTTTTTTATTCTCTAAAATATAAGATTCGGTAAGTTGTCGGAGATAAAAGGCTTCTTTTTCCCGAAAAATGCTTTCTCCGGATTGTTCAAATATTGTAGAAATTTCCTTTTGCTCACAATATTCAATATGACTATCTAAATCTATCCATTCTCCGTAGAGTTTAGGTTTGATTTTTTTCCCGTAAGAAGACTTACCACAGCCAGGAAACCCAATAAGATAAAAGATTTTTATCATAAATATTTGATATTCATTGTTTAGAACATAGGTAAATGTTGCCTTTACGGATTATTTTCAACAAATTTTTGATACTCCCCAATTGTCTGCTCCATTTCATACACAAAAGGAGTATAATCCGGAGAAGTAAGCGAAAGCCATTCTTTGATTTTTTGGGAAAGGATAGTTAAATCACTATTTTTAAAGGCTTTGAGATTTTCGGGCAAAAATCCTACGGGTTTTGCAGCCACATAACACCCGGAAGCAAGGGCTTCCCAGTAGGCTACGCCTTGCCCTTCGTAGGAAGAAGTGTGTAGTAGAATCTTGGACTGTCTTAGTACCTCAAAAACAGAAGCATGAGCTAAAAGTCCGAAAAATGTAATATTTTCGGTTAGGTTATCTTCTTTAACTTTGGAAAGTAACCGTTCTTTTTCGGGTCCCTCTCCAATAATGGCTGCTTGAATATGAGGGAAATCGCGCTTTAGTTTTGCAATAATCGTAATAAAATCATCAAAGCGTTTTAGGGGTGTGAGCGAGCCTAATCCGACAATATCTATCTTTCGTACTTGCGCTTGTACTGATTCTGGGGGAGGGATAGAAAGCCCCAAAGGAATAAGGGCGGCTATTCTTTTGTGATGATTTTGCTCAAAGTCTTGGGACAGTGAAGGTGAAATAGAGATAAAATAAATATTTTGGGAAGGAAGCCAAGTCGGATATTTGTTTTCCTTTCGGGCATCTTGCCCCAAAATCCAGCAATCATGCGAAATTTTTGTAAATCGCCCCAGCCAACCGGCTACTAAAGCGGCTTCTGTTACCCAAAATGATAAAATCCGCTGGAATGGTTTTTCTTTCTGCCACTTGAAGAACTGGCGAATAACCCGATACCATACGATAAGCCGCCAAGGGAATTTTTGGTTTTTTCCCCCTGCGGAATACACTGGTACTCCATTCCAATTGTAATGCTTTTCCTCAAAAGGATATTGAAAGGCAATAATGCTAATGTCAAATTTTTTTAGTGCTTCTTTAACCCATACTTGAAGATAAGGCACACAAGTAGTATCCGATTCATCTTTGGGAAACCCCGGAGTAAGCAAGATTATTGGCATGAAAAAGACAGATAGAGAGTTATCTGATTAGCGTAATAGTACCCTCTTCGGATACAGAAATCCCGTTTAGTTTTTTAGCATTGACCTTAATAATGTAAGTCCCTTCAGGCAAGTCTTGTCCTTTTTTATCTTTTCCGTCCCATTGAAAATCCTTATTGTCCGAATAAAAGACCTCTCTACCCCAGCGGTCATAAATTTGGGTTATGGCAGACTCAACTCCATAAGTTCCGATATAGTAGGAATCTACATAGGTATCTCCATTAGGAGAAAAGGCACTAGGGATAAAGAGTGTAGGACGTTCAAGGTAAATTCTTTGTGTAACCGAATCTTGACACCCATGATGAGAAATAGCGGTCAGGGTTACAATATGTTCTCCATTCCTAGAAAAATCATAGACGGGATTTATGTCATATACCGTAACGTCATCTGGCATAAAGTGCCAATCATAGGCTTCTGCTCCGGTACTTTGATTGAAAAACAATGCCTGAACCGGGCTAAAAAGTGCAGGAATGGAATAAGAAAGCTGGGCTTCTGGTACCGCCCACGATTTTACCCATACGGAATCTGTTAGTCCTCCGCACCCGGTGAACGCGTCAAAACTTGTTACAAAATACCATGTATCCGTAATTGGAGTAATAGGGATAGCAGCAGTAGTAGCACCAGTACTCCACAAAAAACTATTCCCGCCGATAACAGATAACGTATCGGTACGATTTTGACAAACCCCCTCGGGTGCTGAAATAACCGGTATAGGGGTTGGATTGACTGTAATACTCAGATACGCTGTATCGCCACAACCTCCGTTGCTTGAACCGATAATTGTGTAGTTTGTGGATTGACTTGGGTAAATCTGTGGATTTGAAGTGGCTGCATCTGATAGCCCTATCGGAGGAGACCACTGAAACGTAGTGGCAGCCCCATTTGCTTGAACGGAAACCGTATCCCCCTGACAAAGTGTAACGTTATTCGGGCTAATTGAAATTACCGGATTGGGGTTTACTTTGACGTACATTTCATCTTTTGCTTGACACCCCTCCGGGCTGATTACCGTTAGGGTATAGAGGGTAGAATTGGTAGGCGAAGCTACCGGACTGGCTATAAAGGGGTCATTAAGACCTACAAACGGATTCCAAATAAAACTTACATTCGCGCTTCCGCTTCCTTCAAGGGATACACTGCTTCCTTCACACATTTCTTTATCTGGTCCTGCGTAAGCGTCAGGTTTGGGGTTCACGGTAAGCGTTACTTGGTCAGAGGAGTAGCACCCGAGCGAGTCTATTACCTCAATAAGGTAGGTAACGGATTGGGAGGCTACAAGATGAGGCTCTGGCACTGCATTACCCGATAAGCCTATATCCGGTGTCCAAGTATAATGAAAAGTGAGTGCTCCGTTGGTAAGTAGTTGGACGGTCTGCCCTTCACAAACCACCGAATCCGGTAAGGTCTGTACGGCATAGGTATCTAGGGAAATATAGCGATTAGCGAGGTCTTTACAATGAATAGAGTCTTCCACCCATATCCCTACAAGCATGGAATTAGGAGGGTTCACCAAAGTAGAAGGCTGATTGGGCGTAGAAAAATTGGCTTCCGGAGGATACCAATTATAAGATACTACGGGGTGGCTGGTAGTTGCGTCTAGCTGTAGGGTGTCCCCCGGACAAATCACGGTATCGGGTTGAAGGATATTCACATCAAGTTGATGGTCTATTAGGGTAATAAGGACATCGTCTGTCCAGATACACCCATTGGCATCTGTTGCAATCATTACATAGTTAGTAGTCCACCAAGGCGTAGCTATAGGGTTTTGAACGTTATAGGGAATGACGTATCCTCCGGGTACCCATTCATAGGTTAGTCCTCCCGACCCAAATAACTGTATCGTGTCTCTGCAATAAATTGCAGTATCTCTACCCGCATCTACCACCCCCTCGGGGAAAAGTGTAACCGCCACAGAGTCCGTCTTTGAGCAACCTATACTGTCACTAATGGTAATATAATAGGTGGTATCTAATGCCGGAAAAACAAAGGGAGTGGGTGAAAATGGGTCATTCATGTTCAAGGTTGGTTGCCAATTGTAAGAGATACCTCCTGAAGCCCAAAGAAAAACCGTATCATTAGGACAGAAAAAAGTATCTGACATTAGTTGTATGGGTGAAAAAAGAAGGGTGATCAGTACGCTATCTTTACTTGAACAGCCGTTTGCGTCTGTAATAGTTACCGAAAACAAGGTGGTATCTGTTGGGCAAGCATTAGGGTTCGCAATGGTTGGGTCGGTGAGTGTAGCGGCAGGGCTCCATAGATAAGTAGGGACAGGGACGGGCGTTTGTGCTAGGAGGGATACAGAGTCTCCCAAACAAATCGTTTGTCCAAAGCCTGCATCTACTATAACCGGGATAAAAACAGTAACCATTACTGTATCCATGGTAATATTTCCAGAAGCATCTGTCCCATAAAGTATATATTGAGTGGTAGTATTGGGTTTTGCCCATGTGAGTGCGGTATTGGGGGAGCTAAGTCCTGTAGTAGGTGTCCATGAATAGGTAGCAGCTCCAGCACCAAACAAGAGAACACTATCTCCCTTGCAAAAAGCTATGTCGGGTCCTGCATTTACCATCGTTTTTACGGGGTGTTTTGCTTGTAAAGTGCTGAAAAGAATAAAAAATACCCCAAGAACAAGTAGCCTATATTTCATAAATTTAATGAATTTATTTAAAATTAATCTGGTGCAATAGTTTGTATTTTCCTGATAATGAGTGTGTTATATTGTAAAATCCTAGTCTATTCTCGTTGTATATATTTTCTAAACACAAAAGAGACTGGAGACTTATAGATAATACTTTTTATACCTTATGGAAGACCTAATTTCTACTTTGGAATAAAAGATTCTTTTTCATTTATCCATTAGCAAAATAAAAACAATATAACGTCAGTTTTATAAAATTCGTTTACCCTATTTTGTAAAGTATTTGTTAATAAGAACAAAAAACTTCACGAGTAATCTAATAGTTTGAGAAATAAGTAGCGAATAGTAAAAAATAAATAGTGTACGATAAGATTAAACAACTAATAATCAATATGTTAATAAATAAATATTTTCTTAGTTTTTTACCCACTCACAGTTAGTAGTTAAAAAATGTCAGAATCTTCTTTAATTTGTATTTATATTAATGATTTGCCGATATGAACCAAACAATAATACTCACACAGCCCGAAATTGCCGCAAAACTAAAAAGAATTGCGTTCGAGATTTATGAACAAAACTTTGGGGAAGAAAATATTTTTCTAATTGGTGTGGGAGAAAGAGGAGGATTTCTGGCAGCGCAACTGAAAGAAATCTTATCCCGTATCGCTCCTTTCAGTGTGTCTGTTTTCCCTTCTGTAGTAAATAGAGATTATTCCGAAGGGATAATGCCGCTTATATTGCCATCTGGCTCTCCAGATATTAAGGGAGAAGTAGTGATTGTAACAGATGATGTGCTTTATTCTGGTAGGACAATGCTCAGTATAGTAGCGCAGCTTCTGACCAGAAAACCCAAAAAAATACAAACAATGACACTCATTGACCGCGGACACAGACAAATGCCTATTTCTCCGGACTATGTGGGAATGGAGTTAGCCACTACACTACAACAACATGTTTGTTTTGAATTTAATCCTAACGGAGAATCTTTTGTATATCTTCAATAAAGGAAATTGATTTGCGGGGAGAGATGATTTATAAATCTTTCATAATCATTATTAAGTCTGCAAAATCTTGATTATCACGTATAGCCATCTTCATTAACGCCAAAACAAACCTAGTGGGAACCTCCCGATATTAAAAAAATGTAGAGAGGAGAGGGTATATCAAATATTCAAGTTACTTTAAAGTGCTACCTTATTGAGGGAAAAAATACTATTATTTTTACAAATAAAGCTAAAATAATACTCTTTATATGAAACACCGTCTCGAATACTGCGTACAATATACTAATTTAATTAACATTTAATGGGTTTGACACTAGGCGAAATTATTAAAAAATATTCATTACAATACCGTCAAAAAATAAAACTGGATAAACAAGATTCTGTCTTTAAGTGTCCGGAAAAATTAAAAGACGATATTGTTTTTGTGCTTCAGGAGATTGACTACGATAACTCTATTGATTCTGTGTACGAGAACCTTGTATATCCGGTACTAAAAGAAGCGTGGAAAAATTATAGTAATCACCTTTCCCTTTGGGGGCATCTGACCCTCACAGAGGCAGAGGCTTTCCATGCAGACTATTTGATTACCCCTAGGTCAGAGTTAGGAAAAATCGTGATGGAGCCTCCTTTCCTTGTAGTAATAGAGGTGATATTGGACAACCTCAAGCGAAATAGACCTATCCTAATAGAGAAACTTTGCAGAATTCAACAATTAAATGAAGAATATGCTACGCCTATTCACGGTATCCTCACCAACGGGGAAATATGGGAGTTCATAAAAATAGAAAAAAATGTTTTGACTCATTATGTTCAAAGGTTAGAAATTGGTGAAATAGAGAATCTTTTTGTAGGGCTTTCGGGAATCATCGGGTTTGCAAGTCGTCAAGCATCTTCCAAAAATAAGATTTTTTCAATAGAAGTTCAAAGTAAATCCGAAGCCTTGCCATCAAATATTTCCTAAATGAAACATTTGCGCCGTATTCTCGTACAGATATGGAGTTAAATTAGATAACTAAAAATATGAAAAATTTTCTTTTCTCCCTGTTAACAGTTTTTTTACTGTTTGTTTCTGGAGCGCAAACACTTCAAGCCGCTCCTCCCAAGACTGCTACAATAGTAATTCAAACCTCTGCCGTTTGCGGAATGTGTGAAAGTACGATTTCCGAAGCCTTACTTAAACAGAAAGGGGTGAAGACCGTGAAGTTAGCAATGGATACCAAAGCGGTTACCGTAACCTATAATCCTAAATTTACAAACCCAGATGCAATCAGGACAGCAATTGCGGGTGTGGGTTATGACGCGGATTCCGTCCCAGCAAATCCCAAAGCATACGAATCTTTACACGCTTGTTGTAAAAAAGACGCAAAGCATTAAAGTTATCTTGGATTCTTTTAATTTCTAAAATACTCCTCCCAAGTAAATTAGGGAGGAGTATTTTTTTAGGTACAATACAAAATATTTAATACCAATTATATTCTAAAAATAGGCTAAAAAAGTTGTTCAATTAAAGACATATATTTACCTTTTGTGGGACATACTGTCTAATCAAAAAGTCATCACCATTACCCATTTTAACTATATTTCAGCCGACCTATCTTGGACTATCTAATTGATATAATTGGTATAACTCTTTATGAAATTACTTAAAAAAACCTCTTTACGATAATTTGGCTTTAAAAATACTTAGGCTGAAATCAAAATATCAAGTAAATTCCCTCTATTAGCACTATATTTATCCTATTTATCCCCTCCAAATCAGGATAAAAAACTTTACCCTACTAGCTTCATTCCTCTAATACAACAATATTTTGGGAGGGAAGGAGCAGAAAGCTTACCTTGAAAGCATTACCCAACCTTTCACAACGACCTTATCATTATTGTCATCTCTACCATAAATTGTGTAATAATACACCCCAAGATTACAAGGATTACCATTACGAGTATTTCCATTCCAATAGGTAGTGGGAGACTCCGTTTCAAATATCTTAGCCCCCCATCTATCAAAAACTTGAAGAGACGTAAGGGTAATTTCTCCGTAATTGATAACAAAAAGGTCATGCTCTCCGTCATTGTTTGGAGTAAAGCTATTAGGCGTAAAAATTTCTCCCGTAATACCTCTTACCATGATGCTTACCGGCTTTATAACCGTATCCGGACAGCCAATATTATCTTGAATAATCATAGTAACATTATATAACCCCGGAACCATATAGGTATAGTCCGGATTCTGAACGGAGGAGTTCCCCTGTCCATTCCCAAAGTCCCAACTCCATGAAGCCCCTTGAATACTTTGGTCTGTAAAAGAAATGGGTTCTCCCACATATCCGTCAGAGGGAGTAACGATAAAATCAGCAATCGGCTTGGTATGAATATCTGCCACAATTAGGGCGGAGGTGTCGGAACCGCAGCCATTAACTGCAATGTAGGAATATTCTCCGGAAGTAAGTGTAGTCATCGTATCGTTCGTGGCAAGTATAGGCTGTCCGTATAAAAGCCATTGAAACGAAGACGGAGTATTGGTTTGGGCATACAAGGTAACTACCTCGCCATAACATACTTCTGTACTTCCAAGCGGAAAAATATTAGCAATGGGAATAGGCGTTTGGGTTAGAATAATTGAAAGCGTAGTATCCGCACAACCCGTTGCCCCCAAGCCACTATAACCGATGGCATGATAAACTCCGGGCTGAGTTGCCAACAAAGTAGAGCCTGTGCCTACCAGGCTTCCATCTCTCAACCATACATAAGAGCTGCCCCCACTTGCAGTAATAGATAGATTTTGTCCCTCACAGAAATTTGCCGTTCCACTTGGGGAAGTAGTAACGGTTAGGATATTCCCTCCCCCAATAGTAGCCGAAGCAGTAGCAGTACACGCGCTATTTAGGGCATCTGAAACAACCACGGTATAGGTTCCAGAACTCAAGCCGGTGGCAGTCTGGGTTACTTGTACTGGACTTGTATTCCATGTATAATTAAAGTTACCAGAGCCTCCCGTTGCGGAAACGGTTGCACTCCCGTCCGCAAGCCCACAACCAGCATCATTCAAGGGAATTGCAGTGGCAGCAAGGGGGGCAAGTTGCGTAACGGTAACAGAGGCGGTCCCTGACTGGCATCCGTTTACATCTGTATAGCTTACTGTATAAGTTCCGGGTGCATTCACTGTAATCGAAGCACTATTAGCACCCGTTGACCAGAGATTTCCATTCGGTTCACTACTACTAAGCATTACATCTCCGCTATTACAAATGAATAAGGGTCCGTTTGCAGTAATTAAAGGGAGTGCCGGAGTTGGGTTCACTACTACCGTAACCGGAAGAGAGGTCGCGCTACACCCGAATGAATTAGTTACAGTTACTTCGTAGCTCCCTCCCGTAGAAACCGTAATACTATTTCCGGATTGCCCTGTACTCCAAAAGTTGCCAGCAGGTTCACTACTATTTAATACGACAGTATTTCCGTCACAAAAAGCTAAGGGTCCATTGCTGGTAATTACCGGAGTATTAGGATTAGGATTAACGGTTATATTCAAGTTGGCAGAAGTAGCACTACATCCATTAGCATCAGTTACAGTTACATTATAGCCTCCGGAGATACTAGCTATGATACTTTGCGTATTATCTCCCGTTGACCAAAGGTTTCCTGAAATAGCACTACTAGTAAGCGTTACCGCTCCTCCGTCACAAAAACTAAGCGGTCCGTTAGCTGAAACTTGAGGAATAGGAGGCAGATTATAAACAGTAACAGAAATAGGAGAAGATGTCGTGCTGCACCCGTTGGCATCTGTATGCGTCACGGTGTAGTTACCGGAAGCAGAAACCGTAATGGAAGGAGTAGTTTGCCCTCCGGGAGACCATAGGTTTCCGGTTGTATAGCTGCTAGTCAAAGTTAAGCTTCCACCTTGACAAAACGCAGTAGGACCACTAGGCGTAATTACTGGAGCAGAAGGACTTGTCAACACGCTTATAGTAGTAAGAGGAGAGGTTGCACTACACCCCGATAAATTCGTTACGGTTACGCTATAATTTCCAGCATTAGTAATAGATATAGATTGGGTAGTTTGTCCTCCCGGAGACCATAAGTTTCCGCTAAGGGCATTACTCGTTAAGGTAACACTGCTACCAGAGCAAATCGTTGTAGGTCCGGAGGCAGTAACCACAGGAGTCGGAGGATTAGAGCTTACAGTAACATTTATCGGAGCGGAAATGGAGGAACATCCGTTTGCACCAGTAACTGACACAAAATACGCGCCCGTTCCAGAGACCGTAATTGATTGGGTGGTTTGCCCTCCCGGAGACCATAAGTTTCCGGTAGCTGCGCTACTTGTGAGCGTTACATTTCCTCCTTGGCAGAAAGTAACTGGTCCGGAGGTGCTGATAACCGGAGTAGCTGGTGTTGGGTTCACAATGACATTAACCGGAAGAGAAGCCGCATTACAGCCCGCTGCCCCTACGCTGACAGAGTATGTCCCCGAAGTGTTCACAGTAATGGATTGAGTGGTTTGCCCACCTGGCGACCATGTATTACCTACCGCCGAGCTACTCGTTAGGGTTACGCTTCCTCCTTGACAGAATGTAAGTGGACCGCTTGCTGTTATTGTAGGCGTTGCCGGATTACTCAAAACAGTAACGGAGATAGAGCTATTGTTTCTACAACCATTGACATCAGTATAAGTAACGGAATAATTGCCGGTGTTATAAACTGTAATAGAGGGGGTTACGTCTCCCGTTGACCAAAGTACTCCTATAGCAGGATTTACCGTTAGTACTACACTATCTCCTTGACAAAAGGTAGTGGGTCCTCCCGCCGTAATCGTAGGAGTTGCGGGAGTTGGATTTACAATAACCGAAGTAGGGGTAGAAGGAAGCGAGGAGCATCCCAAAGAGTCCACTATCACAGAATAAGTGCCGGAAGTATTAACCATGATAGATGAGGTAGTTTGCCCGCCCGGGTTCCATAAATTACCAGAAGCCGCGCTGCTTGTGAGTATTATGCTATCTCCTTGACAAAATGAGACCGGACCCGAAGCAGAAATAATAGGGGTAGAAGGAAGAGGATTCACGGTTACGGTTGTAGGTGGAGAGGTAGCGGTACATCCTCCAACTGTTACAGACACAGTATAAATTCCCGTTGTGTTTACGACTATGGATTGGGTAGTTTCATTCGTTGACCAAAGATTGCCTACGGGTGAGTTGCTTGTCAATGTCATGCTATCACCTTGACAAATAGTAACTGTTCCAGCAGGAGTAATTGCCGGCGTGAGCAATAATCCATTTAGAATATTGACGGTTGCCGTAGTACTACACCCGCTAGTATCGGTAATTTGATAGACAAATATAGAACCCAATAAGAATCCCGGACCAGGAGTAAATGTAATCGTTCCGTTTGCATTAACAGTTGCCGTTCCTTCTTGAATAGGAGGAGCAGTAAAAATAATCAGAGAGGTTGTATCTATAGCTCCCATATCGTTTTGAAGCACAGGAATAACAATATTATTTCCTCCGCCACATACTGCTACGGTATCATCTATGGCAATGACAGAACCCGAACCTGGTATAGTTACAAAAAGAGTATCAGCACACCCAAAAGTGTCTATCACCCCAAAAGTATAATTTCCTCCTCCAACATTAAAAAGGTCTTCTGTATTAGCACCTGTATTCCATGTATAAACGAAAGGGGAAGTACCACCAGTAATAGTTACGTCAATGCTTCCATTTAATTGTCCGCAAGTAGGGGGAGTGATAGTGGCACTTGCAGAGATGGGGAGAGAAAGATTTAGAGAGACAGTAAGCGTATCAGTACACCCTCCTCCATCTGTAGTATAAAGCGTGTATGTACCTCCGGCTATTCCAGAGATATCCTCCGTAGAAGCTCCGTTACTCCATGAATAGCTAAAAGGAGCAGTACCTCCAGAAGTACTAACATAGATAGCCCCATCACTTAACCCACAAGAAGGATGCGTAACAGAGTCTAAGATAGTGGTAACCGTACACCCCAATCCAAAGGTATGGAAAGTAGTGTTGTAATTGGCACTAAATCCAGAAGATATCACAAAGTCATTAGTAAAGTCCGTCAGGCTATTCCCCTTAGATTCCCATAAAGTGGTATTCGCGTCATAATGCGCGACCACAAGATTATTACAACTTTGTAATTGGGTTTCGTTAATACCGCTATAAGCATGCCAATATAGTTTTATTTCTGAAGCGGCTGTCCCCGTAACAGACCAATATTCTACAATACTTACGCTGCAAATATCACCTGGGTTCCCCCCTATATTTCCATTATTAGGCGGAAGTTGGTGAAAAGCCTCAACGGTAAAGTTAGACAGGGTATTGGTTTGGGGGAAAATACTAGCAGGTTTATATTCATCTATATCCCCGATGGGAAAGAGCCATTCTAAAAGAGAATTAGTAAATCTTCTTAAAGGTCCGTCCACATAAGAGGCAGCTGACCCACCATTTATAGTTACATCTGTATCAAGCGATAATAAATTTACATTATCCGTTATGAACTTTCCGGTATTCAAATTTAGGGTGGAGGTAGCTCCTGTCATAAGCGTTGCTTGGGAAAAAGAGACTCCTCCTACTGTTAAGGGGGTTCCGTTATTGATAGTGAGGCTGGCATAAAGTGTTGAGGGTAGCCCTGAACCAGTAATTTGCGGGTTTCCTCCTTGATAAGTATAGTGTGCATCTGTATTGAAAGTACGACTTCCTCCTGTTTGTACACAGCCAGTATTTCCGGAAGCGGCGATACCGTCCGGGTGTCGGATAATAATACCCGCACCCGACTCTACAGAAAAAGTAGAGGCTATACTATCATTCAAAACTACCGTAATATCGTCTCCAAATTCAAGCGTAGAGGGTCCAAATCCTCCAGAATTTTTTACTACATAATCAATATCCCCCGTTTGCGTAGTAGTACCCGGATTAATCAAAATCATTTGATTTCCGTTTGCTACAAAATTAATGGTTCCGTCTCCGGTGCTTGTTACACTTAAAATGCCATTATTGTGAATAAAATTTCCACTAAGATTAATTTGAGGAGAGCCTGTCCCATTCGTAAGTACAAAATCGCCACCGTCTATGATAAAGTCCATGCCAATACTAAGTATGGGTGAAGTAGCTCCGGATAGCCTTAATTGAGCGCTTCCCGTTGAAATAATATGAAAAGAGCCGTTTATTGTTGTCAAATATCCTGCAAAATTAACATTCCCGGATTGATTGGGGCAATTCCATGTAACATTACCGAAGCTTTGACCAAAATTATTTCCAAAACCGGGGCTTCCGGAAAAGCTGGTATATCCAATGATGTTGCAATTAGAAGCTACGTTCCATGTAGATACGGGTATGTTCCCAATCGTAGTGGTATTATTATGCTCATAGGTAGCACCCGCAAAGAAGTTTAAGGCGGCAGAGCTTACTGTATTAATTACCGCTCCTTGATTTTTACGAATAGTACCCAACACACTACACAACCCATTGATATTTAAATCAAAAGAAGCAGTGCCATCGTCCTCTACTTCCAATACTACTCCCGGATTAATGGATAATTGCGCCCCTGCATTTACTTCTACTTGGTCTATAATCACGTTTGCTGTTACCGTAATCGCATGTCCGGAAAGAAGAGTAATAATCCCTGATGTATTATCGGGAGGGGTTACTGCCGGAATCCAAGAGACCCCGTCATAGGTTTCCCATGAGGAAATAACGCTCCAATCTCCCGTTGAAAATGAACGGTAGTCGCCGGCAGTCTGCCCGTATGCGAAGCGGAAGAATGTGCCAGAAAATAAGAATAACAATAGTATAACGGTATTTTTCATATACAATAATGTACATTTAGGTGTTTTCAGCCCGTAAAGCTACGAAATATTTTAAAATCACTATAGACGTAGATAGAAAAATGGGTGATTTAGGCGAAAAATATTCCCTATAGGCTTAAATTTATCGGATTTCATGTAACACAAAAAACATATTCAAACAAAAGGATAGCTACTCATTTTGTTCTTTTTTCGAGGCTATACCTAATGCACAAGGGACTACATTAGCCGCTAAACTTAAATCCTTTCATAAATAAACCATGCGATGTCTCCATAATTATATTGCTTACGCGTAGCATTTTTTCCGTCTGGGAAAGCCCTTACTCTCATCCATTTTTCAATCTCCTTTTCAGGCTGTTCAAACCCTCGATTGTAGGCAGTTGCCAGAAAACGCGTTTTTTGCTCGGTAGTTCGGGTATTTAAGAAAGGAAACCGGTATTCCATAATCTGAATAAAACAACAAGCATACACAATCTGCCACTCTGTTTTACTCATTCTTTCAATACGCGCCTTCCGGATAGCCTTATCTTCTTCTTGAGGATATTTATATTCAGTAATAAATAAAAACTCTTGTAAGGCAGTAGAGTTTTCGGATACAAACCGCTCAATTTTTTCGATAAAAATCGGCTTCATCTGAAAACACCCAATCGAAAAACTACCATATTCTCCTCCAAAGTTACCATAAAATGCCCGATTAGACATGGATTCCAGCATATCCTTTTCCGGGCTAAAACGAATCAATTCAGGAAAGACTATAGCGGCAGTAATCCGGTAGTCTATCCCGTACTCCTGGCACCTCTGCCGGAATAAGGTCTCATACCGTTTCAAGTAAGATTCTGCTTTATAGTATCTTTCTCCAAAAATTAGTGCGTAATTTTCTGTATGTTGGGCATTTATACAAGCAAAACTATACAAAAACCCCAAAAGAAGGCAAATCTTAACGCGTTTTCTTAGGGCTTCCATAATTTGAAATAGCTTTGCGTATCGTCCCATCTCAATTTTAAAAGATAAATACCAGAAGCAAGATACTCTGGTAATAGGAGAGAAATGCGATGAGCGGTCGGAGTGGTCTCATTTTGAGCAAGGATTTTCCCCGAAATATCACTAAGTTCAGTAAGTACAGACGTACCAGGCATAAAATGAAAATCAATCTCCACTCGATTATTTTCTGTTATGGGAATGGGAAACACCTTTACCAAGTCTTCAATAGCAAGGGTAACAGAGACCGTATCCGAAAATAACGCCTTACCATCGGCATCTATCAGCTTTAATCGGTAATAGTTCTGATAATACAGCGTAGAGTCTGCATAGTGATAGTGATTGATTCCATGATTCCGGATTGCATCAACTTCTAAAATAGGGAAAAAATCTACTCCATTTCGGCTTTTTTCCAGAATATACTTTTGAACCGAAACCTCAATCGCACTCCACCTTACCTCTATATCTTCTCCGGATAATTGTGCGAAAAAATCTATTAATTCTACGGGGAGCGTACCCGATTGTAAACACTCCCATATTGCAGTATATCCGGAGTTTTGCGAAGAAGCATCTGTAAAAAATTCCAACGTAAGCGTAGTACTTGTGCTATTAATCGTACCCGGGTTAGTACTCCCGACATAATTCCCAATCAAAGGGGCTGCTGTTGATGTGCCATCGTAAACTTTCAGATAATCCCCATTTCCAAGATTAAATGATGGAAATTGGAGCAAAAGCTGGGTAGCCCCCGTGGGTGCAATCGTAAATATATAATTTTCGTTTCCATAATAATTAAAGTTTGCCCCTCCGGAGTCAAATAAGGTATCTCTACAAGGAACACTCCCGCAATCCGAAAAAACGGTTTCTATCGCTTCCCAATACTCTTGATAGCCGTCATCATATCCTAATGCCCATATTCCCATTCCATTTAGCCCCCACTGGCGGATTAAGTCAAGCCGTTTCTGCATACTATACTTATCCTGAATAAAACACTGGTTCCAACTGCCATTGTTAAAAATATAAGCAGGAGAAAAACTATTTGCTTCCCAATAACGGTTAGAGGGGGAATAGTTCCCAGAAGCATTATTTCTTACATAAGTCCACGTGCGGGAATTTGTTGTGCCGCCCCCCAAGACATTGGAAGGAACTGTACCCGAAACAGTCTGCCACTCTCTCCCATAATAGGGTAGCCCCAACAATAATTTAGAAGCGGGAACCCCTTGGTTACGATAATAACCCACAGACCGACTAAGGTGCCTGCCTCCGGAAGTAAAAGGGAACAACGGATCAACGGGTCCCGCTTGGGTGCTTCCACTCCAATAATAATCATAACCCATGATAATAAATTTATCTACATAGGGAGCAAGAGCAGCTTCATCAAACAAATTGCTCCAGTCCACCGCATACAGGGCGATGGTTACCTCCGAACCGGGAATTGCCGAATGCACTTGATTGCATAGATTTATCATAAAAGCGGTAAATGCGGCACTTTGACCGGCTGGTACTCCCTCAAAATCTATATTTATACCATGCGCTCCCCTACTCTGAACGGCATTGATTAGATTGGTAATCAATGTTTGTTGGGCAGTGGTACTCCCAAAAAAAGTAGCATGATTGGCGAAAAGTGTGGCACAAAGGTGTACTTTTTTACCCTGAGAGAGCGCGTAGGTAACAGAAGCTGTCGTATTCCAGTTATTCATCGTAACGGCGGTTCCATCTGAAGCATTGACCTCGTAGGAGAAATAACAAAAATGTGAAAGCAAGTCCCAACGATAATCTTGATAGATAGAAGCACTATTGTTCCAATACGGATGCCATCCATACACACTATGAGTTAAAGAGCAAGTAGCCGTTTTTGCGGCGGTAGGAGTTGGGGAGATACCCATATTCCCTTCTACCCTAAGAAGAGAGTCCCATTGAGAATCAGACGAAAAACGAAATCGAGTATAATACTCTTGTTGCGATTGCATTACTGACTTTGAGACAGGCTGTGTATGCGCAAGGTAGATGCTTATAAAAGAGATTATATAGAGTATAAATCGTTCTTTTTTCATGCTTTTTTTGAAAATATATCACAAATGTACAAAAACTAATTTCTTATTTTAAGATGAAATTATAAAATTAAACACTAATAAAAAGCGGGCTAATAGCTTTCTTCCATCTCTTTCCATTAGTATGCTCATTGCAAATTTGATTTAGGAGAAGACAATTTAAAAACCCCTTCAGAATTACCCTAATTAATCTTAAATAAGTCTCATTATATTTAGCATATAACATGGATATTTTTTTATAGCTTTTTTCTTGGGTAAGTATCTCAATAGTAAAAAAAGTGTATATTGCAGCCCAATCATATTTCATTGTTTCACGTTTTAACATCCATATTACCAAAATGAAAACAAAATTAATTATGCTTCTTCTTGCCGCTGGCGTCATCGCTGGGTGCGACAAGGCTAGTGAAAAGGTTCAGGACACTAAAAATACCGTAAATGTTCTTTCTAACTTAGATGAAATGGCAAAAAACGTAGAGGAAAGTACAAAAGCTGCCGAAGAAAAACAGAAAAAACGGCGGGAGCGTGGAGATACTGTTGCTATGCATTATGACAAACTCAAAGCCTTTCTTCCGACCGACCTACAAGGATATACACCGGACGGAGCCCCAGAGGGAGAAATGGTAAAAAATGCCGGAATGTCTTTTTCTACGATTAAGCAGGAGTATAAAAAAGGCGAGAGTAGCATGGAAGTTACCCTACATGACTACAACGGGGTCGGAATGCTATATACCGCAGCCTTTGGAATGTTTGGGGTAGGGGGACTCGAAGTAGAGAATGAGCAGGAAATCGTCAAGGGGTGGGAGACACAAATTGCAGATGTCAGGGGAATAGAAAAATACATGAAGCAATCCAAAGATGCAAATGTTACACTTGGCACTGCCGAAAGGTTCATCTTAGTCGTAGAAGCCTCCGAACAGACAAGTGCTGAACTTGTAAAATCCGTTGCTAAATCAGCAAAATGGGGTGAGTTAAGTAAAATGTAATCCTTTTATTTCTCCTTTATTTACCAATATCGGGGGATAAGTGAAAGTAACGAATCGTATCATTCGGGGAGGAGTCTCCAGATGGTACGATGTAGGTCTTTTTTGATACATCACTCTTTGGGGAGTGAGTATTACAGATTACCCAAAACGCAAACCATGTAATGGTTAGTAAAAGAAGCGCGACTACATATTGAAGTAAAGCGACCTCAACCCAGCCGGAGCGGTTCTCCTTATGTATTGTAGTAAATCGGTTTAGCTTAATTACGGGAGTATATTCAGCTAGCTTTTCGGGGTCTTTCATATTTTGAAGTCCCTCCATCGCATCAGACAAAAACAAGTCCTCCCGCAAAGCCGTAACTACTGCTTGCTTCTCTTTCTCCGAAATATCCCCTTTGAGATACCGTTTCAACGATTCCGGAGTGAATATGTGTACATCTTCTGTCATTTTAATCTTACCCTTTACTCATTTCCATTAAATGCGTTTTTAGGTTTCTTTTGCCGTTTTGAATATAGCTTTTTACCTTATTCAAATCGAAACCCGTAATATCAGCAATTTCTTTATATGATTTTTGCTGTAAATAAAAGAAATCTATACATATTTTTTGCTCATCATTCAATCTTTCTAACGCCTTTGGCAAGAGAAAGAGATATACCTCTTTCTCTGTATCTTCATCAGCAAGTTGTTCAGCAAGAAAGTTTTCAGCGGATTCCGTACTTACAAAATTATTTTTTTGTTTTTGAGAAAGTATTGCTAAGCACCTATTTTTTAAAATGCTATGTAGCCAATAACGAAAGGTCTGAACTTCATACCGCTTCAAATCTCCAATTAATTGTTCAAATACCTGCATGAAAGTATCTCGACTTTCTTCTTCCTCTTTGAGGTATTTCATACATACTAACAACGACAACTGAGTATATCTG
>CAUJFT010000470.1 GCA_963169475.1 Bacteroidota bacterium
GCCCCATTCCCATCGTGCCTTCAATATTTTTGCTATTCGTTAGTTTTTCTAACTCTATTACTTTTCCTTTCTTCTTATATATTTTGAGGCTATCCTCATATAATACAACCCCTGCGGAGTCATACCCTCTGTACTCCAATCTTTTTAATCCACTAATGATAATAGGAAATGCTTTTCTAAAGCCTATATAACCAACGATTCCACACATAAATGCTATTTTATATTAAATTCTAAATCAAAGATTAACGAAAAACCTCCCGAAAAAATTATCTTTTGGGGATACATCTTCCGGCTCACGTGAGAAAACCAATAACTACATAAAAAAGTTTATGCCGACTTGATAACTAAGAAATTTAATCCAAAGTAGCAATAACTTTAAGTTCAATGGCAATCGGAGTAGGCAGGCAATTAATTTCGAGGGTAGTCCTACAGGGCTGATTCTCCTTAAAATACTCTGCATACAACCGATTATAGATTGGAAAATCGTCTTTCATATTAGTAAGAAAAACAGTTACATCTATAATTTTATCCCAAGAGGAGCCTGCTTCTTCCAAAATATAGCGAATATTTCTGAAGACAGAGTGGCATTGGGTTTCTATATCATAGCTGATGATATTGCCGTTTTCATCTAATTCTACGCCGGGTATTTTTTTAGTACCTCTTTCGCGGGGTCCTACGCCCGATAAGAACAATAAATTTCCCACTTTACGGGCATGAGGGTATAAACCTACCGGTTCGGGGGCTTTGCTTGAATGAATTTTATCTTCCATAAGTATTGATTTCTATTAGATGTATGTTTCAAATCCATAACCGGTCAGTCGGTTGTGGTAAAAGAACAATAAATTGATGCTTTGAGAACGCAGTCTTCCCTTTCCTTGAAAGTATAGAGGTAGCCTTTCATTGTATAACCCAAGATGGTTTACTCCGTGTCGTAGAATCTGTGCGACACTTCTTTCCTTCAAATGTTTTGCAAGGCGTATTTTGCCTTCTGCCTCTCTTTCTCGAAGCACTATCATCATTTGATTGATTCCCTTTATCATATCCTTTACGTGTACCCCTCTGTCATCTTTAGGGATTCGGAGTAGGCTATACAAGTCTAATTCTTTGTAATGCTTACGAATCAGGCTAAAACCCACAAAGGCTACAATATGGCTAGAAAAGACTACATTTTCGCACTTAAACCGCTCTACAATTTTTTCTCCCAGCATACGGGTATATTCCGAATCTCTTTGAGTATCTTCGGTAATTTCTCCTTCGCTCTTGAAATAAGAAACTGTATCAATAACCCTTCCGTGTTGGTCGTAGCTAATCCCGTTGTTATCCACGAAGTTTCCAAAAACATCCATAGGCTTGCCAAATGAAAGTTCTAATTCCGAGCCTTTGGAAAATAGCTTCCATAGAAACTTCACTACTTGCCAATAGCTACTAGACTCATCTTCTGTGAAGAATTTATCTTGCCCCACATTGTTCAGATGTTGTAAGATAAGAGAGGGGGCTTCCAATACAAAGTGATAGTTAAGTACGAGAGGAATTACAAATATCTTTCCTTTGGGGTCATCGGGGTCTGTATCATAATTGTTTTTTTGGGCTTCAATGGCTGTTCCCATCAGTCCGAGTTTTAATCTATTTTCTAAGGCACCCGAGCGCGCGCGCGTTCCGCCCGGAAAAAAAAGGCTATGGCATCCACTCTGTATGGCAATGGTAGAAAAAGATTTAAGGGTTTCATTATAGACAATATTTTTTTTTCGCCTATCCACCTTGTATGCCCCAAGGCGATTCATAAAAAACCCAAATATACTACTATTAAAAAGGTTTAAGCCCGCACCGTATATAAAAGGAGGTAAGCCTAGTGCTTCCAATGCCCATCCTATCAAAATAGAATCTAGATTACTAGAATGGGTGGGTAACAATATTACCGTTCCTTTCCGGGTAAGTTCTCTAAGAGCCTCTGTTTCACCTGTAAGATGAAATTTATCTCTCATATTAGCGGTCGGGTTGAAAAATCGCGCAATCCCTTTGGCAGAAACGGCGTTAAGGATACGGGAAAACAAAAACGGCAATACTGTCTTTGCAAATTTATAGGTTGGGACATGAAAGTTCCCTACGATTTCCTCTGTGTAACGATGAACAATCTCTCTTAGTAGTTCTGTATTTTCTCTATTTAAGGCTTCCGAAGTATGGGCAGTTTGTTCGTTTCTTATTAGTCTTCTTTTGATGTTTCTCCAGAAACTTTTTTCGTCTTTGGGGTCAATACTCCAAGGCTCCTCTTTCATGCGTATTCTTTCCAGATACATCGTTTTTGCCACTTGGTCTTCTACCGAAATACCAGCTTTGGCAGTATCATTCAATATCTTTTTTAAGGCGTTACGAATTACTTCGTTTACTACTTCTTCGCGCCTATCAGACAATTTGAGAATTGCCCATTCTTCAATGGGTTGAACCAATGGATATTTTGATGAGTTTGGCATGTATCAATACTTTTCTTCAGAATGGCATAAAGCCGGCAAATCTTAGATAATTTATTTGGAAATTCACTGTATAGGAGTTTTATTCTCAAAAAACGGAATTTACCAACCTTATGCGTGCAATATTAGGATAAATGTATGAAACCAGCAAATACCGGAATAGTTTTATTAATATTATTATGATTTTATGATTAAAGCAGTGGGAGGCTAAGTAGTTCTTAGTTTTTAATGATGAGTTCTTAGTCCTAACAAATAGCTGTTTATCAGCTTTTATTAAAAATAATATCATAAACTAATTTCAAACGAGTACTTATCTAAGATAAGTATAGCCTATTTGTAACAAAGTGAAATAGGCTTACGGTCTTTGATTCAGCGAATGAGGATTTGCTTTTTGGCAAGCTGTCGGAGAGAGTTTTCTACTGAACGGGCATAAAAATAGGCTATTTCGAGTGCAAATACAAAATTTTCATAAAAGAAAGGTTTCCGGAAGGGGTGAGTAACAAATGTTTCTGTAATACGGAAAGCGCAAACCATAGGATAGGCGATACCCGGAAGGCTTTCTATAAATGGTTATGTAAAACAGTCGTTTTCTTGGGTCAGAGAGATTGGCTTCCATCGTTTGTCTTTGCCTCTTCAGGAGAAAGTAAATCTCTAAATTCTTCGTAGATACGAGTTTTTGCTTCGGGGTCGCGGGTAAGTTCTATTGCACGTATGGCACCGAATTTAGCCTCACTTTCCACCCCATATCTTTTTACGAACCACGCAAAATAATACCAGATTCCGGCGTTTTCTGTATTATAGTTTAGTGCTTCATAGATGAGCTTATACCCTAACTCAAATTGGCTGTCTTTACGATAGATTTCGGCAAGGCGGAGATAGGCATCTGCTTTAAATTTATTCCTTTTTGTATTCTTTTTTAGGAGAGAAATTGCCTCTGTTTTTTTCCCTTCCTTGATAAGAATATCGGCTTCGCCTACTTCTGCATCATAACGAAGTGTCGTATCTTTGGCAGAAGCCAGACGGGATAAAAGGGATTTTGCTTTGGAGATTTGCCCGGATTGTATATAGGTCTTCGCCATACCTAGTTGGATAAAGGGATTATCGGGGAACTTTTTGAGGGCATATTCTCCGTCCTGAACAGCAGCAGGATTATTATAGCGTTGATAGATTTTCAACATTTCATAATACGGTTCGGCATCGGAAGAGTCTTTTTGGATTAGGTTACGGAAACTATTGAGTGCGTTGGCAAAGTTTCCCGTACTATCTGCATAGATTCCGATTCGTAACAGTTCTTGTTTTGAAAAAGAAGAAAGGTCTGTTTCTGTACGTGCTGCATTCTCCATTCCTCTTGACATATACATCATACCTCTTTCACGCCTGATTTTTTGCTGGAGGAGGGTATCTTTTACGCGTAGCCCCATGATTTTGCTGAAAGCGGTGTCTGTCATTCCGACATCAGCCCACGTAAGGGCTTCATAGTAATAGCCGGTAGAATCTCCGTTCTGTGCCATACGTTTGAAGTAATGTCTTGCCATTTCAGGGATTCCTTTCGTGTAATAAATTGTACCTAATAGGTAATTTGCACGTGACTGATAAGCAGGGGCTTGGGCAGAGATAAAATCAATTTTACTTTTTGCTTTCTCTATAGAATCACTCATAAACCATTGGTAAGCGGTCATAAGCTCTGCCTCTATCGGAATTTCTT
The DNA here is from genome assembly GCA_963169475.1 of Bacteroidota bacterium. Lineage (GTDB taxonomy): Bacteria > Bacteroidota > Bacteroidia > J057 > J057 > JAAFHL01. The sequence goes on from CAUJFT010000470.1 coordinate 4,171, forward strand.
CCTGATTGCTTGTAAGCCTATCCCAATAAGACAAGGATTTAGCGTTTTCTCCGTTTGCCATGTAATGAATGGCATAGTTATGAATGAGTGCAGGGCTTTCGGTTTGAATTTCCGGGATAGATAGGGATAATTGATGGGTTACGTTGTGCCATATAGCATTTATAAGCGCGCCTTCTGACGGTTTTCTAAAATCAAGCGCAGCTTTAGTAAAGGCTGTAGCCTCTTTATATTTTCCATTTTTCCAATAAATTTCCCCTAAGTTGCTGTAAGAAGCGGAAAGTCCCTGGTCTGAGAGCAAGGCTTGTTTTAAAAAAATGATTGCGGAATCGGCTTGATTTCTTTGGTAGAAAATATATGAAAGGTTATTGGCTGCCAAGGGATTTTTATGCTCTACGAGTTCGTTTATCCATAATTTTTTGGCATGATTCGTATTTCCTTTTATGACGGATAGATTCCCGGCATTGAGTACGGCATAGGGGAAATAATAGTAAGCGGCACTATAACTATAATGTCGGAGTGCTTTATCAATTTCTCCATTGAGTGCATAAAGGGAGGCTAAATTATAGTTGGCTTTGGGACTGTATCCGGCTCCGCCCAATTTTAAGGGGGTTTCTTCACCAATATCTAAAACAAATATTTTTCCATTTACTGCATATTCATAATATTCTCTGGCTTTATCCCACCTTTCGTTCATAAAATAGTTATCTGCATATTGAGCATAATAGGAATGGTAAAAGATGTTTCTAGCTCTCCACGCCATTCGCCCTTCAAAAAACACCAAGACAATCGCTCCCATTAGCCAAATGATGGTAAGCCTAAAACCCTTGCTTTGTCCAATCAGATAATAGAGATTGAGTTTTTGTCGGAGTGGCTCCTTAAATTCTAATAATAGGTATATCAGATGTCCAAAACCCACTCCAAATGCTAATATGATACCAAGTTCTTCTATGGTAGAGGTAAAATAAATATCTCCTGAAGCCATAAGATGAAACCAAAAGGAAAGCATGACCAAGACCCAGCCTCCGAGCATAAAAGTAAAAACAGAAACCGTAGAAAGGATTCTTTTTACACTATGAAACTGATTTTGGGACGTAAAAACAGTAATCATTCCGCTTAGGAGGATTAGGTGAAAGGGTCTTAGACCAGCACTTTTTATATGGATAATATCACAATAAATCAATACTAAAAATAGCTCCCACGCCAGCAATACGCCCAGAATAATCATAATTTGAGTGAAAGAACGTCTATGTGCCGGGTTTTTATGATTTGTTGCCCCCAAGATTACCAGATTTGTAGGTTCTTTTCCGAGAAAGAAAAGAAAAACAATACTCATCAGGCAAAGGTAGGGATACATGGATACCGACATTCGATGAAGTTCTGTAACACCTGACCGAAACCAAACAATCCCAAACAATATCCCCAACATTCCTATAAATGCCAAAAAACGATATTGAAACAACCATTTCAAGGTGTACATCTGAAAAAGATACCCTATTACCAAAAACGCCATTAGTAACGTAAATCCTGCAATATGCCAAGGGTCTTTGACAAACAAAGCATGGGTTATGTCGGAGGTATGAATAAATAATCCAAAAAGAAAAAAGAAAAATAAGTACCACTTTGAACGAATAAAGGTAGCAGAGGTCAAGATAAAAGCCCACCCGATTAACTGCATAAGCCAAAATAATACTGTAGGAAAGGCATGATTCATCATAGGAGTGGCACTATAATTGGTCCATGTTTTGTATAGGAGGGATTCTATATCAAAAGTTCTGTGCGAAGCCTCTAACTCCATAATATTGACTTGCTCATAAGTCGTTTCTGGCACTTCAATCTTGGATATAACCCATTCATAGGGATTATGATAAGTGTAAAGGCTCAATCCTCCAAGTAGTAGAATACTAGTAATTAACACCCAGAATAATCGTTTGGTACCGGTTGTGAATTGATAATAGAAGAAATGTACCGGTACAAAAGGAAGCTTATTCAAATCCATAGATTCAATGAATGATTGTTTTATCGTGGACAAAAGTAAGAAAAATCCTTGTATTCTACGATTTTATGTTTTATTTTTATTACAAATGGGGGTCTTGCTTAACCCATATACAGCAACTTTCGGGACATTCTTCTATTAAAACCTGCGTTTTCTACTCATTTTAAATCATGGTATACGTCTATCTTATATTCAACCACTTTGTTATGACTTTGCAGTAATATCCCCCTTGCAAAAAGTATCTGCG
>CAUJFT010000471.1 GCA_963169475.1 Bacteroidota bacterium
GTGTCGCACGGGCAGCACCTATTTTGCCGAATGAGGTAAACCAAATTGGAGTAGTTACTCAAAAACAACGCCCCGGCGCGTTAATGTTTTTCTCATTGTACTCTAAAAATCCCAAATATAATCAAACCTTCGTTGAAAACTATGCAAATATTAATATCGTCCCTGCACTAAAGCGTATTAACGGCGTAAGCGATGCTATGGTTTTTGGGGGACAAACCTATGCGATGCGTGTTTGGCTAAAACCGGAGCAAATGAAGGCTTATGGCTTAAACCCAGCAGAGGTTACGGCTGCTATTCAAGAACAAAGCCGCGAAGCGGCGGTTGGACAACTTGGAGCAAACTCCGGTAACTCTTTTGAATACACAATTTCTTACAGAGGGCGATACACCTCCAAAGAAGAGTATGACAATATCATTATTAAAGCAATTGGTGGAGGGCAGTTTCTACGGTTAAAAGATGTAGCAGAGATTGAGCTAGGCGCGCAATCCTATGCTAGCATTGGTCGAAGTAACGGCGACCCCGCAGTCAGTGTGGGTATGTTCCAAACGCCCGGTTCTAATTCTCAGGAAATTATCAATGAGGTGAAGGCGTATTTAGAAGAAGCCTCAAAAAGTTTTCCGGAGGGTATTGGTTTCCGAATTAACTATGATACCAATGAATTTTTAGACGAATCCGTTTCTAAGGTAGTAAATACCATCATAGAGGCGTTTTTTTTGGTGTTTATCGTTGTTTTTGTTTTTTTACAAGACCTTCGCTCTACCTTAATTCCCTCTATTGCCGTTCCCGTTTCGTTGATTGGTTCGTTATTCTTTTTGAACTTATTCGGATTCTCCATTAATATATTGACCTTGTTTGCGATGGTATTGGCGATTGGTATCGTGGTGGACGATGCCATTGTAGTGGTTGAGGCGGTACATGCCAAGATGAGCAAAGGAGAAAAACCTAAACAAGCTACTCTAAATGCTATGCACGAGATAACGGGGGCGATTATTTCGATTACATTGGTCTTGGCGGCGGTCTTTATTCCCGTTACATTTATTTCGGGACCTACAGGAGTATTTTATCAACAGTTCGGGATTACACTCATTATTACGATTATTATTTCGGCAGTTAACGCACTAACTCTTAGCCCGATGCTGTGTGCCTTATTTTTGAAACATGAGCAGCATCATAATGAAAAGAAAAACATTATTCAACGAATCTTTAATGTATTCAATATAGCCTTTGATGCTGTAACGGTTCGCTATGGAAATAGCTTTCTCTATTTGTTTAGAAACAAGTGGCTAACCGCCCTATTAATTATTGTATCGGGGGCTAGTATCTATTACATTAACCTTTCGATACCAAGTAGCTTTGTCCCTAACGAAGACAGAGGGCTTATTTTTATCAATGCAGAGTTGCCGCCGGCAGCCTCTATGGATAGAACCTATCAGGCGATGCAAAAACTAAAACCCATTGTAGAGGAAATTCCGGGCGTACAATCTTTCACCTTTGTTACTGGACGCAGTTTCCTCGGAGGGGCGGGGAGTAATCAAGCATTAGGATTCGTAAAGCTAAACCCTTTCGATGACCGCGTAGGGAAGCAGGGGCAATCTGCCCAAGAAATTACGGTAAAATTATTTGGACTTGTTGCTAATATGCGCGAAGCGCAGTATCTTTTCTTTGGTCCACCTAGTATTCCGGGATATAACATTGGAGCGGGATTTGAGATACAACTTTTAGACCGTTTGGGGGGACAAATTGACGATTTAGACGAAACTACTCAAAGTTTTATGCATGATTTGATGAAACGTCCGGAAATTCAATTTGCTCAAACCTCTTTTAAAACTAATTACCCCCAATTGGAATTGGAATTAAATGTAGCCCGAATAAAAGAAGCAGGATTGAGTATAAATAATATATTGAGCGCGCTACAAGGCTATATTGGTGGACTGTATGCAGCAGATTTTACTAAATATGGGAAATATTATCGAGTAGCTATTCAAGCGTTACCCGAAAATAGGCAAAATATCCATAATCTGAACGAATTTTACGTGCGTACTCCAAGCGGAGAAATGGCACCTATCTCACAATTTGCAGCACTAACTCCAAAAAATGGTCCCCCTTCATTAAGTAGATTCAACTTATTTAATTCGGTAAAAATATCAGGAGGAAATAAAGAAGGGTATTCTACGGGTGATGCCATCAAAGCCGTACAAGAAGTAGCTGCTACTTTACCTGCTAATTATACCATTGATTATTCCGGCTTGACAAGAGAGGAAGTGGGTTCCGGTTCGCAAACGTTTCTCATATTTATACTTTGCTTAGTCTTTGTCTATTTTATTTTGAGTGCTTTGTATGAAAGTTTCCTTATCCCCCTTTCGGTTATTTTATCCCTCCCTTTGGGGATTATGGGTGCTTATTTGGGGCAATGGCTGTCAGGTTTAGAGAGTAATATTTATTTTCAAATTGCACTCATTATGCTTGTCGGGTTATTGGCAAAAAATGCAATTTTAATTGTGGAATTTGCTGCGGATAGAAGGAAAAAAGGCGAAAGCATTGCTAAATCCGCGATAGATGGCGCAAAAGCACGCCTTCGCCCGATTTTGATGACCTCTTTTGCTTTTATTTGTGGGTTATTGCCGCTTGTATTTTCAACGGGTATCGGTGCCGAAGGCAATCGTTCTGTTGCGACAGGAGCAGCTTCTGGTCTGCTCATAGGCACTCTATTGGGAATATTTGTAATTCCCGTATTATACGTTGTGCTTCAATGGATAGACGAAAAAATACGCCCAAAGAAAACAACAGAAGAATAAGCCCATTTAACTTAGTTTTTCGACTAAAAGGGAGTATTTTTAGGTAGCTTCATGTCAAAAAAAAAGAATTTTTAGTAGCCTAATTCTTTCTGATACGTAAATTTTGGTAATAATGAAAAAAAAAAGATACACCTTATTAACAAGACTAAATATAATCCCGATAGATGGATTATCATATAAAATAATAATACTCCTCATGGTCGTATTTGTACTATCTGGATGTAAAACCCTTCGCCCTTATCAATCACCCGCTCAAAAAGAAGTATTAAATCTTAGTTTCCGTCGCGATGAGCTGCCGCAGGATAGCCTTTCTATGGCGGATTTCCGTTGGCGTGAGGTCTTTCCGGATTCTTTGTTGCAGATATATATTCAGCAGGTATTGGATAGTAATTTAGATATTCGTGTGGCGTTGGTAAATATAGAAATTGCCCAAGCCTATTTTAACCAAGCCCAAGCCAATAATCAACCAATCGTAACCTTTAACCCCGATGTTACTTATTCTACCAATTCTTTGAACACACAATTTGGGCAAATTATCGGACATAGGCAGCATTTAACCCAATATACCACAAGATTCCAAGCAAGTTGGGAAGCAGACGTGTGGGGAAAATTTAAGACGCAACGGCAGGCAGTCGCAGCTAATCAATTGACTACGATTTCCGGACACCAAGCCATAAGTGCGCAATTAGTGGCAGAGGTAGCAATCGGCTATTATCAATTACTTGCCCTAGATGAACAAAAAAAAATCATGCAAGAATATGTAAAATCCCGTTCCAATTATATCGAAGTTACTAAGGCTCTCAAAGCCGCAGGTACGCTAACCGAAGTTGCCGTAAAGCAATCGGAGGCACAACTGCTAAATATACAGAGCCAGTTAGTTAAAGTAGCGTATGATATAGAGGTACAGGAAAATTATATTCGGTTCTTGATGGGCTTATCGCCGGGTTCTTTGCGGCGTTCCGTATTGGACTCTACAAAAATTAGCGAGAAAATACAGTACGGTGTACCCATGCAGCTCTTGGAAAATCGCCCAGATGTACGTATGGCAGAATTTGCCTTTATGACCGCTTTTCATCAAAGCAATGCTGCCCGATTAGAGTTCTATCCTAGTTTTACCATTTCGGCAAATACCGGTTTGCAAAGTATTGACATTGAAAAGTTATTTTCGCCTACCTCTCTACTTGCCACAGTGGTTGGCGGGCTTGCACAACCGATTTTGAATAGAAGACAAATTAAAACCAATTATAATGTGAAACTCTTACAAGAAAATATTAGCTACCTAAATTGGAAGAAAACCGTTTTACAAGGGACAAGAGAAGTTGCTAATATCCTCAAATTTTATGAGAGTCAAACCAAAATTGCAGAGTTAAAACAAGCAGAGTACGAAAAATATCTGCAAGCCATTGATTTTTCACAAAGTTTGGTGCAAAACGGTATGGGAAATTATTTGGAAGTGATTTTGGCAAATGAAGCAGCCTTAAATACCCGTTTGCAATATATTCAGGCACGGCTGAATCGGCTAAATGCTCAAGTACAATTATACCGCGCCCTTGGTGGTGGCTGGAAGTAGTATTAATTTTAGGATAAGTGCTAGTTTGAAATTAGTTTATGATATTGTTTTTAGTACAGCTATTTGAAAAGACTAAGAACTTATCATTAAAAACTAAGAACTACTTAAAGATATTAATTTCATACAATGAGCTTTGTCTTCGTCAATTGCCAAAATTAGGGATTCTATATTTCCAAATTTCTTTTCTTCACGGATATAAGCCAAACATTCTACAATTAGATCTTCTCCATAAATATCTGCGTTAAAATCAAAAAGATTAACTTCTATGCCGCGTTCAAAATCTCCCATAGTGGGTTTGTTCCCGATGCTCATCATTCCCCAAAAAGATACATGGTTCAAAATGGCTCTCACATAATAAATTCCGTTGGCAGGAATGATTTTGAGGGGGTCTTGGATTTGGAGATTGGCTGTAGGGTAGCCCAAAAGTCGTCCCTGTTTTTGTCCGTGTATTACCGTGCCGGAAAAGCGATAAGGGTAACCGAGATAGGTATTGGCTGTATCTATATTACCACTTAATAGTGCCTCTCTGATTTTTGTACTACTGACGTTGGCATTATCAATGGCTTTGGGCGGGATTTCTTCTACTTCAAAGCCATATTGAGGAGCAAGTTTTTGAAGTTCGGTGATATTTCCGGAGCGATTTCTTCCAAAGTGGTGGTCATACCCGATGACAAGTCGGCTTACTCCTACGGTTTCTACAATTATCTTTTTTACGAAGTCTTGAGAGGGAGTTTCTGCAAATGCACGTGTAAAAGGAATAAGCAGTAACTTGTCTATTCCAAAAGCCCTTAGGCTTTCGATTTTTTCTCCTATCGTTTGTATTAATTGGAGGTCTTTTTTGTGGGGTGCAAGTACTAACCTTGGGTGAGGATGAAAGCTGATTAATACGGATTCGCCCCCGGTTGAAAGGGAAACATCTTTTAACCGTTGTAATATTTTTTTATGCCCGAGGTGAACCCCGTCAAAAGTTCCAATCGTTGCAACCGGCTTTCGCCCTTTATGATATGATGATAAATCCTGATAAACCTGCATTTTTATTAAAATTAGTGCAAATTTACAATTTAAGATAAAAAAAATAAGAAAAAAAGAAGATTAACGATAATTCTCTTGATTTATATCCCAAGATTAGACGAAAGGTGAATATAATCCAAGGCTTCCTATGAAAATAAGCAATTCCAATATTTACCGAAATAAGGAATGTAACGGTTAGAGGAACTCTAAAAAGTAAAAAAATATTTCTCTCAGATTATACTACTCTGTTCGAGATTTTTGAATAGATGGAACTGTGTTACCTTCTTATACGGCGTTTATTTTCGGGGTGAGTGAAGGTGGATATGCAGGGTATGAGGCTTCGCTTTCACTCAACATGGCAGGAGCAAACTATAAGTACAAGCGAGTAAAAAAATAAGAAAATAATTGTTTTTTAAAGTGTTGATTATTAAATACTTATTCTTATTATTCGTTATTTATTTTTAACCATTCACTGCGTAACCTAAAAATTAGTGATGAAGCTCTTGTCTAATAAAATCTTGCGGAAAGTTTTCATCTCCTGGGAAGCCGAGCGGGGTGTTTCCATCTGTTTCCGGGTAGTAAACCGTACCGAATAGATAATCCCAAAGACTAAGGCTAATGCCAAAATTGACCCCGTTCTTGGTAGGAATCTCTTTGGCGTGATGCCAAAGATGCATCTGCGAATGATTAAAAATGTATTTTAGCGGGCCCAAGGGTAGGGCTACATTTGCGTGATTTAAATGCCCAATTGCAAGAGCGATAATATCTGCCACAAAAAAATCTACTAATCCAAACCCCAACACTGCTAACGGGATATACTGCAAGACTTTATAAACTACATTCTCCATCCAATGATAACGGAGGTGAGCCGCAAATCCCATTTCTTTGACGGAATGATGTACTTTGTGAAACTCCCATAAAAAAGGAGAAATATGCAATAATCTATGAATATTCCATTGTATAAAATCCTTAGCGATAAATAATATTAGGAAATGAACAAAGTAGGGGAGGTGCTTTTCTGTAAGCAATGCCAGATTAGTAATTCCAATGGTGGCGAGTAATTCATTAAATAACCCGGAGACAATATTGGAAATAGCAAGGAAACCGATAAGTGAAAAAAGAAAAAAGTTGAAAAACATATAAAATGCGTCTAACCAGAAGTCTTTCCGTATGGCTTTCTGATTTTTTCTCCAAGGAAAAAGCAACTCTATTCCCCAGCTAAATAGAGAAATGCCAATCAACCAATAAAAATAATTTCTCCAATGAGGATGGGTAATCTCTTGAATAAGGTAATGAAAGTAACCGGAATAGGAGTCTGTAATAATTTTTAAAATATCCATAGGTTATTGCGGCTTTATATAATATTAAATGATGCTAAGACTTCGATACTAATGATGACGGTACCCGTAAGGAGGACAAAATATCCAAATCCTTGTTTTAACTTTTGGTTAGATACCCGTCCGGAAAGCCGATTTCCGATTAATATGCCTATTATGGCGAGTGCCGTAAAGGTTAGGAGTAATTTCCAGTCTGTACCTTGCCCCATATTCTTTCCGGTTAGGGTGTCTCCTGCAAAAATAAGCCACGAGTTTGCGGAGATAATCCACAAAGAGACCCCGACCGCCATTTTCATAGGCATTTTCATGTATTTTACGAGTACGGGGGTAATTAAGAACCCCGCACCAGAGCCAGCTATTCCTGCTACAATCCCTGCAATCACCCCATTTTTTAGCAAGTCGATATTCGCGAAGGAGGCTTGAGTGCTTGTCTCCTCTGCCCGCGATTTTGCAAGCATTTTGAGGGCAACAATTACCATAATGACGGCAAAGCAAAGCATAACAAGGTTGTTTTTGGTAACTTCAAAGTGGTCTATCCTTAGAAGCGTTGTAGGAAGCACTTTTTTGATAAATGTTCTCACTCCTATCCCAACAAGGATTGTTGGAGGGGCAAACCAAAGGACGGTGTTAAGAATCGTTTTTCGCTGTTCGGGGTGTTTTCGGAGGTAATTTGCAGCTCCAACAAAAGAACTTGTCCCTACGATAAAAAGCGAGTATCCAGTTGCTTGCAATTCATCTACTTTCATCAGATATACTAATACCGGCACGCCCAGAATTGCTCCGCCCCCTCCTAAAATGCCGAGTATTACCCCTACAAATAGAGCGCATATATATCCTATTATTTCTGCCAAGTTGATTTAATATGTGAGTATTTTTTCCTACACAAACCGAAAAATAACCAAAAGGTTTTATATCTTGGAGCAGGAAGATGCAGAGGGGTGGGCGGTTGTTATTTTTATTGGTGGTGTTATAAACGAAATAATAAAATTTATAATAAGCTGGTAATCAATCATCCTAACCAATATGCCTACCGATTTATGATACTATCTTTTTATAATAGGGTATCTAAAAACTCAAAACATACATATTTGGTAGGAGTTCCTTCTCTCAAAAAGCGGTCTTCATAGGCTGTTTTGATTTTATTTTCCTCATTTAGAGCCGTACTATGATGAAGGTCGAAGCTAAGAGCATGGAATCGTATGTTTTTTTCGGCTACAAATACTTCCAACGCGTAATGAAATAAATCGAGGTTATCCGTTTTAAAATGAACTTTTCCTCCTTTTTTTAGAATTTTCTTATAATTTTTTAGAAAAGGAGGATTAATCATTCTGTGCTTCGCTTGTTTATTCTTTGGGAAAGGGTCGGGGAATGTAATCCAAAGCTCATCGGCTTCACCCTCCTCAAAAAAATCATCTATCTTTAATAGGTGTGCCGCAAGAAAGCCAATATTTTTTTTGGCATTTTCTATTGCGATTCCGGCAGGTTTCCATAGTCTTGCAGGCTTCAAATCAACGCCGATATAGTTCCTTTCGGGAAACATCGCCGCAAGCCCAAAACTTAATGCGGCAGTTCCACACCCTAATTCGAGTATCAAATTTCCAGGGTTTCCAAAAAAAATCTCCCTCCATTTTCCTTTCATTGCTTTTGCTTCTTCCCCAAAACAATTAGGGAAAACTAAAAATTCGGCTTTCTTTTGTTGTTTTCTCCGTGCCACTTTTTTATCAGTTTGTATTTTGGCTGCAAAGGTAAAAAAACACCAAGAAATCCCCAAAAAATCTGACATTCTGTAGATGAGCCCATTAA
>CAUJFT010000472.1 GCA_963169475.1 Bacteroidota bacterium
ATGAAGGTGTTTTTTGGGGAGAAAATAGATACCCTTAAAAAAGAAATAGAAACTTTAAGGAATCCTACTACTCCCACCGAAAAAGAAAAACTAAAAGAACTCCGTAAAAAACTTGAAACTATATATATAATCAGAAAACAAAATTATACTCAAAATCCCGACGAAGAAAAAGCCATAAAGCAAAAGTTTGAAGAATGGGATTTGTGGCTTAAAGAAAATGGATATAATGACGACTAAGTACCACTAAGATAGTGTTAAGAAAATAATCGCCTATTCTCGCCTATCATATTGAGTAGAAGCAACTGACGGACCTCTCCCCTTAACAAAACAACACTTACTCCAAAGAGACAGATTATGTAGCGAAACCACACCTCTCTACCATTAACCCCAAAACAAGCAATAAGAACGGAAAAATAAATATGCCCTGCTTTTTATACCAAGACCATTAAGATTTGCAGCATGACTCCTTTATTTATCAAGGATTTTACTCCTCGTTTTCTTGTAATAGTGCTTGTATTCTTTCCCATTCTTTTTCTTTGTTGATCCAGAAGTTTCTTGCCCAAACCCGATATACTTTCCACCCGTGTAGGATAAGCAATTCCCTTCTGTACACCTCTCTTTCCTTAGCGGTTTCTCCAGAAAAATAATTTTCGCCCTCACACTCTATGGCTAATACAAAATCACGGTCTTCCTCCCGTTTTTTTACGGCAATATCGAGCTTGTAACGGGTATCTCCCAGATTTTTTATCACAAAATAACCAGCATCTGCGAGTTTACTAACCAAAAAATCAGCAATTGGATTTTGGGTAAAGGAAATAGGAGTAGGCGTAGTGCTTTGCAGAAGCTGGCGCGCCTCTTCCTCCCGGTTTTCGCTTACCGCTTTTACATATTGAAGGTAACTTTTTAGCAGTCGCGGTCCTCCGTACTTCGCACCTTCCGTTATGAGTTCCGAAGGATTAAAGCTACAAACTACATAAACCTTTTTTCTTGCCCTTGTAATGGCTACATTCAGGCGGTTTTCTCCTCCTTGAAGGTTCAATAATCCAAAGTGGGCAGATAATTTTCCTTGTTCATTTCGAGCATATCCTATTGAAAATATCATAAGGTCCCGTTCATCTCCTTGTACATTTTCAATATTTTTGACAAAAAGCCCCATAAACTCCCCATTCTCCGTTTTTTGCAAGGCGGATTGGAGTTTTTCATAGAGAGTAGGGTCGGAAACGGTACACTCCTCTAATTTTTTATCTAATAAATCTTTGATTAATTCCTGCTGAAAATAATTAAAAGTAACTATCCCTATAGAAGGAGGAGCAGGAGTATTTACCCATTTCAAAACTATGTCAATGACAGTACGCGCCTCTGGTTCGTTGCGATTTTGCTTCCATTCTCCGCTCACAGAAACCCATTCCAAAGGAGGTAAAAACGCCTCTTCGGGCTTCGCCGCTGGAATCACTTGTAATTTCCCTTCATAAAAAACCTGATTTGAAAAATTAATCAACTCTTCTTCCTTAGAGCGATAATGCCAATTTAGCCTTGCTCCCTCCCAATGCGTTTTGGCAAGGTCAAGAATACTCTCCGCCTCACTTACCATTTCGTTTTCTATGAGTTCACCCTCTTCATACCGGACAGAATACATATCAAAAGGCTGTAACTGTTTGGAATCACCCGCTATCACCGTTTGCCGCCCTCTAAGCATAATCGGAATGGCGCGCTCTACGAAACATTGGGAAGCCTCATCGAAAATAACCAAATCAAAATAGTTCTCCGCCATTGGGAAAATAGCAGATATAGACTCCGGAGACGCCATCCAGCAAGGGAGTAGTTCCGGAAGCCCTTGTTCCCAAAAAGTATGAATCATTTTTCGTACAGTCCATAATTTTCTTTTTTTACTCACCTGATGTAGCATCTCCCGAAATGCTAACGGAGTTTTATTTTTGTCGGTTACAGGTACTCCCGCAATCCTTTTTTGGAGAAGATATAAAATATTTTGAATCAAGGCATTTCTTTTGTGAGACAAGATGTCGGCATAGTCCACTTGTTTGCGTGCAAATCCCCGCGTACTTACCTCCACCAAAATCGGAAAATCTTTTTCGGCTTGCTGAATCCAAGCAGAATACATACTGTCTTTGACCGTCTTGACAAATTGTTGCTGAATGGCTTTTTGTTGAAGCACACCTGCATTCTTTCTTATATCCGGCAAAAGCAACGCCAAGACAGCTTGTTCTTGGGGAAGAAGGGTATGGAGAATTTTGTCGGCTTGGCACAAATCCTCAAAATCCGATACAAGGCTTTCAGCTAATCTATCTGCAAAAGATAGGGTTTCTCCAAATATTTCTGCGTTTAGTTTCAGGAATTGGGACGGGTGAAGAAAAGATGTCCATGTTTTTGCTATTTGCGCTATGGAGTCTGAAAAAGAGGCTAACATGGAGATAATCTTTAACGATTGTTGCCACTTTTCTTGATTGAGTTCACCCTGAACAAACTCCGGCTGGTGTGCCTGAAAATATCGCACTTCTTGTATAGATTTCCACACATTAAGGACGCTTTTTTTACGCTCAATCCATGACTCCCACCCCTCAAAGAAATGAGCGGTTTGCAAATCATTGAAAAAGGCAAAGCGAAGGAGACGATTATGAAGTGCCAAAAATTGGTTAAGAATACGCATTTCTTCTGATAATAAAGGGAGTTGTTTATCATTCCAGCTTAATCCCTTGGTCTGGAAATGAGTTTGAATAAACCGGTTTGCTTTATGATATTCTCCCGAAAAAATTCGCAGAGCCTCTCCTTTTTTTGTAATAAAAGTAGAATATTTCTCTAAAAGCGCAAGGAGCGTTTCCCATTTTTCGCCTTTAAGCAAACGGGTATTCTCTATTTTTTTAAAACAAATTTCTGTTTCTTGAATGATAGCCTCAAGGCTTTGGGGGTTTAACCCGTCTTGGCTAAGGACTTTAAGCGACTGTAGGATTTTAGTATCTTGAAAGAATCCTCCCAATTGAGTGAAAGCTGTAATTTTTTTGCGATTTTCGCCTATATCCGCTATTTCTTCTCCCAAAATTTTTCTTAAACCGTGATATTGAGTGTGTAGTGCTTCTTGTATTTGCCTTAGAGAAGTAATTTTTTCTATCAGTGAAAATTTATCCTGATACTCCGAAAGATGAAAAGACATTCGTTCAGCCCATGGATAGTCAGGAAGAAAAAACTCCGAATAATCACTAATTTTAAGTAATTTATCTATGAGAGACTTGAAATTTTCGATTTTAAATTTTGGGGCATAGGGCGTAAAATTGTAGTGAGCATTTTCTCTATCTGTTTCAAGGTAGAGCGCGTGAACAGTGGAGCCGAAAGGTTGAATACAAGTCAGGGCTTCGTAAAGGTCATCATAATAAACCCGCATATTGTCAGCATGTTTTGCCCATGTTTCAAACCCGCCTTGCATAGAAAGTGTCTCAAAGGCCTGAATCGCCCGCTGAAACTGTGGAATCTCCTCTATTTGTTTTTTGATTTTCTGAAAAATCGGTACTCTATCTGATTGCTGGTCATGGACAAGTGCGGCAAAATCGCCCAATCCTAATGCCGAAACGCGCTTATAGACCACATCAAGTGCTGCCCTTTTTTGGGAGACTACCAGCACTTTCTTTCCGTGTGCAAGTGCATCTGCAATCATGTTTACAATCACTTGGGATTTTCCGGTTCCAGGGGGACCGTGTACGACCAAAGACTGCCCGCTTTTTATTTTTAACAGTACTTCTTCTTGAGATTTGTCAATCCGCGTAACAAAAAACCTAAGTGCTTCTGGAATGGTATGCAAAGACTGCCACCTCTCTACCCTTTGGTCTGCGGGTGTGAAAAAACGCGCAAGGTCAAACCCTTCGGTATCGGCTTCAAGCGTTTCATAATCCTGAAGTAAAGCAGAGTCCGATTGGGGAAATATCCCCAAGATAACGTTAGATTGAAAGGTAAGAATACCCACTGGTAAAGAATCGGTCTTTTCTTTATTCCATGCAACAAACGGAATTATTTTTTGCTCAAATAAGACATAATTAAAATTAATTTCTATCTCATACTTCTTCAATAACTGATAAAAATCTTGCAAAAAAGCCGTCCAATCTTCCGAATATTCTGGCACTTCGTCCCAGAAAGTAGCTGGAATCCGAGTATTTTGATGCAATTCATACGCCAGAAAAAAAGAAGTATTTACGATAATTTCCCCATCTTTTGGGGTTTCAAGCATCCAGCGTGGTTTTCCCTGAAGATTTCGGATTAAGGAAACAGGAAACAATAATACAGGGCAGCGAACCGGGGTGCCATCCGCAAATTTACCCTCTACAAAAGGATACCCTACGTATAAATCCTGCGTACCGGTTTCTTCGTAAATTGCTTGAAGCTCCCTATAAATCAAATTGAGCTGCTTGTCTATAAGATTCGTTTTTTCATGGCGGGAGTCTAACTTATGAATTAATCGATGGTTCTTTCCGGAAAGCACTTTCCGAAATAAATCTTCGGCAGAATCTTCTTCCAAGAATGCAAGATTAGTAAAATCCATATCCCGCCGCGGGCTAAGTTTCATTAGCTTTATCGCTCTATTTCCCTGACTGATGTTGGTAAGCCTTAATTTATAGCTATGTAAAATTTCTCTCATCTTTTTCCGGTTTTGTGCCTCAAAGATAAGAAAAATTTGGAATTTTGAATGCAAGACATTTTGTTGTGGTGCTTTGCCATGGATACAAAATCGTAGTGCTTTGCCATGGCAAAGCACTACAAAATCACAATGCTTTGCCATGGATACAAAATCACAATGCTTTACCTTGAAAGAAAATTGCGGATTAATTCGTCTTCGCTTCGCAGAAAAGCTACGGTTTTTCCTGTAAAATATATTCTATGATTATGAAGCATTACAACATTCCCGTTTAGTTTCTCTACCGTATGAAAATCGTGCGTAATGACAATAGAGGTCGTATGTTTTTCTTCCCTATCTAACGTCTGAATCAAGCCATCAATCAGATTCGCATTAATAGGGTCAAGTCCCGTTGTAGGTTCATCATAAATAAGGTAACGGGGCTTGTGTATGATTGCACGCGCTATTCCCACTCTTTTTCTCATTCCTCCGGATAACTCATCGGGGAATTTGGTCATAATATCCGGAGAAAGCCCTACTTTTATTAATGTTTCCTCTACCTTTTCTTTAATTTTTCTTGGGGTTTCTTTCTTTTCCTCCAATAGCCGGATTCCTATATTTTCATAGATATTTAGAGAACTGAATAAAGCCGCATTCTGAAAAACAACCCCAAATTTCCGAAGAACTTCTCTCCATGTTTTGGGACTAAAATAATGAATGTTTTCGCCATCTATCCATATTTCTCCAGAGTCTGGTTCTTCAAGTCCGAGAATCAGTTTTGTCGTAACAGATTTTCCACTTCCGCTCATGCCCACAAGACAAAAAATTTCTCCCTGAACAATATCAAGGCTGATATTTTCGAGTACAGATAGGTCGCCCCATTTTTTATAGACATTTTTTAGCTGAATCATATCCAAGTAACCAAAGTATTAATTCTTGAAACTCATTAAAAACTAT